>CAMOYT010000001.1 GCA_946630315.1 uncultured Bacillota bacterium
AAGAATATGATTTAAATGATGAGAAAGCTTCTATAAAAGTAGAGAGAATTTAATTCTCTCTTTTTTTATTTTTTAGTTTATAGTAAAATAAGATAGAGGGGATGTAAATGGAGACTAAGAAAAAGATTGCTATGTGGTCTGGTTTAATATTAGTATTTTTAGTACCAATATGTTTATTTTTATATAATAAATTTGTAGATAAACCTAGTGAGATACTAACTACTATTAATAATGGTGGTAGTGGTGTTATATTAGTCGTAGATGTTAATTGTGATACTTGTGGGGAAGTAGGAGATATTTTAAAAGATAATAATGTGGAGTATTATGAATTAGAAAAATTTAATACTGAGGAATTTAGTAATGTTATGAGATTAATAGATTTAGATAGTCGTTATGTAAAAGCTCCTAGTTTAATTACTATAGTAGATGGAGAGCTATATAGTTATTTATTAGAAATAGATAATAAGGCTGAATTATTAGCATTTATTAAAAATTATCATTTAGGAGAGACGGAGTGATAAAATGAGTAGAATGGTTGCACTTGTAACAGGTGGTAATAGAGGTATTGGAAAAGCCTGTTGTTTAGATTTTGCTAAGGCTGGAGTAGATGTAGTTATTAATTATTGCCATCATAAAGAAGAAGCTGAAGCTTTAGCAAAAGAAATAAATGAAAATTATAAAGTAGAAGTATTAACTATTAAATGTGATGTTTCTAAAGAAGAAGAAGTAGAAGAAATGATTAATATTATTATGGATAAGTTTGGTGGTATAGATATACTTGTCAATAATGCTGGAGTAGCTAGAGACAGCTTACTTATGGATAAATCAGTAAAAGAATTTAAGAGAGTACTTGATGTTAATTTATTAGGTACTTATTTAGTCAGTAAGTATGTTGGTAAGATTATGATGTCACAAAAGAAAGGTAAAATAATAAATATTAGTAGTACAAATGCTATTGA
This sequence comes from uncultured Bacillota bacterium, assembly GCA_946630315.1. Classification (GTDB taxonomy): domain Bacteria; phylum Bacillota_I; class Bacilli_A; order RF39; family UBA660; genus UBA3789. Next base: position 960 of record CAMOYT010000001.1, read on the forward strand.
TACTTATTATCCTGAAAGTTGTGATTATGATGCTTCTAAAGCAGGAGTTATTTCTTTAACTCATAATTTTGCTCGTGAGTTAGCTCCTAATATTACAGTTAATTGTATATGCCCTGGATGGGTAAAAACAGATATGAATAAAGAATTAACTGTTGAGCAAGTTAATAAAGAAAAAAGAAGGATATTACTAGAGAGATTTGCTGATGCTAAAGAGATAAGTCAAGTTGTTATGTTTTTAGCAAGTTCTAAAGCTAGTTATATAAATGATTCTATTATTAGAGTAGATGGTGGAAAATACAACGATTAGGGAGGAACAAAATGTATAAAGAATTGGGAATTAGTGATGAAGTAGTAGAATTAGTTAATAAGAGTGAAGAAAAATGTTTAGAAGAATTTAAAAAGATAGAGGAAGCTGAAGAGTTTAATACTTTAAAAGTTTTAAAAGCTTTTAAACAAAATAGAGTAAATGAATCATGTTTTAATAGTACTACTGGATATGGTTATAATGATTATGGTAGAGAGGTAATTGAAAAAGTATTTAGAGATGTACTTGGAGCTGAGGATGCTTTAGTTAGAAGTCAATTTATTTCTGGATCTCATGCTCTTACAGTATGTTTATTTGCTTTACTTAGACCAAATGATTTATTGTTAAGTATTAGTGGAAAACCATATGATACTTTAGATGAAGTTATTGGTATTAAAGATAATAAATCTTCTTTAATGAGTTATGGAGTTAAGTATGATCAAATTGATTTAGTTAATGATGATTTTGATTATGATAAGATAGAAGAATATTTAAAAAATAATAAAGTAAAGGTAATTGAAATACAAAGAAGCAAAGGATATTCTACTAGACGTAGTATTGATTTAAGTAAAGTAGGTAAAGTTATTAAATTAATTAAAAGTATAGATAGTGATGTTATAGTAATGGTAGATAATTGCTATTGTGAATTTGTTAGTGAAGCAGAGCCACTTAGTGTTGGAGCTGATGTTATAGTTGGTTCTTTAATTAAGAATCTAGGTGGTGGTATTGCTCCTAATGGGGCATATATAGCTGGTCGACATGATTTAGTTGATTTATGTGGAGAGAGATTAACATTACCTGGTGAAGGTAGAGAAGTTGGTCCTACACTTGGTATTAATAAAAGTATTTTACAAGGAATTTATATGGCACCTAGTGTTGTTGCTAGTGCGTTAAAGACAGCTATTTTAACTGCTAAGGTATTAGAAGATTTAGGTTATGAAGTAGAACCTAAATATAATGAGGATAGAGTAGATATAGTACAAAATATTATATTTAGAGATCCTAATAAGTTAGTGGAATTTACCAGAGGTATTCAAATGGGTTCTGCAATAGATTCTGATGCTATTGTAGAGGCATGGGATATGCCGGGATATGATGATAAAGTTGTTATGGCAAGTGGTTCTTTTACACAAGGTAGTTCAATTGAACTTTCATGTGATGGACCAATGAGAGAACCTTATATTGCTTATATGCAGGGAGCGCTTACATATCCTTATGGTAAATTAGGATTGATGAGCGCAGTCCAAAGAATATTAAAGAATGGAGGAGAATAGAATATGTATAATTCAGGATATTATGGAGATTATGGTGCTTATAATAGTGGAGTAGGAGCTTTATTTGGTGGAATGTTTGCTGCATTAATAATCTTTTGGATTGTTATGATGATAATTTGTATTGGATTTGCAGTAATTAAAATAATTGGTCAATGGAAAATGTTTACTAAAGCTAAAGAAGAAGGATGGAAAGCAATTATTCCAGTATATAATCAAATTACATTATGTAATATAGTAGGAATTACTCCTTGGTGGATTTTAATTGTATTTTGTCTTTCACTATTATCAATGATTCCTTTCTTAGGAATAATATTTAGTTTAGTAGAAATGGCTGCTGCAGTTTACTTTGTTATTATACTTAATGTTAGTGTAGCAAGAAGTTATGGTAAAAGTGATACTTTTGCAGTAGGTCTAATTTTACTTTCACCAGTTTTCTATTTTATACTTGGTATTAGTAAAACAGATGAATTTGTTGGAGCTAAACCTATGGATGATCCTGTATGGGAATGGTTAAAGAAAACATTTAATGGTGGAACTGGTGCTAGTACACCTGCAGCTAATACTACTATTGCAAGTGAGGCAAAAGTAGAAGAGGTTAAGACAGTTAAATGTTCTGAATGTGGAGCAGATGTTCCAGAAAAGACAAAATTTTGTCCAGAATGTGGAAAAGAAATGAAAGGAAAGAAGTAATCTTTCCTTTTTTCTTATAAAAATGCTTGAAAAATAAGTGAACATTTGTTATAATTCTATTTGTCAGCAAGTTATGTCTGCGTAGCTCAGCTGGATAGAGCAATCGCCTTCTAAGCGATCGGTCAGGCGTTCGAGTCGCCTCGCGGACACCATTATGTAAGAAAAGACACTTAGTGTCTTTTTTTGTGTGTAAAGTAGCTAGTAAAAATTATATTATTTAGTAATTATCATGTTATAATATGTTTAGGATAGGTGATTAATATGAATGGTATTAAAAATTTACATGTATTTAAAGAAAAAATTGTTCCAATAGCACTTGCTGCTACTCTTTCATTATCTTTATCAGCTTGTGGTGGTAAAGTAGAGATGCAATCTGTTGATATGGGTGATTTAATGGCTATAGAAGAAGTTCAAGGAGCAACTATCATTGATGATATGATTGCTAGAGGTGAATTACAATATGATGAGGATTTAAATATTATACAAGCCGCTGATCAATTAGATAGATATATGAGAATAGTTGAGATGACAGATGGTATTGATTTTACTGGAGTAGATTCATTAGAACCATTAAGTGATGAAGCATATCAACAAACTCTTAATATGAGTAAAGAAGAAATAGAAGCATTAATTGAACTTTCTAAATATAAAGGTGATGATGTAGTTGCACTTGAAGCTAAATTGACTGCTTTAAAAAAATTAAACTATTTACATAATTATTGTAGAGATTGGGTTTATAGTAATGGTGATAATATTTGTACAAGAATTATGATTGTTGCGGTTAAAGGTAGTGTTGCCGATGAATTTGATAGAACTGATTTTGCTGGTATTACAATTCCTGAAAGACATAATTTTGGAGGAGAGCCTGATTCTTATTCAGTTAAAGTTGATGGTGAGGTATACATAGTACCAACAGGTGAAGGAGAAATTTGGAATACAATCAATTATATTTATGAATTACAAAGTGCAGATTTAAGTGATGGTGATCAAGAAAATAGATTTGCTACTTACGATAAAGCTATTAATTATGCTAAAACAACAATTGCTGCTGGAAGTAATGTTAAGAACAATAAATTAGTAGCTCAATATGATGCTGATTATATAGAAGGAAATTTTGTTAGATAATTTCCTTTTTTTTGTGATTATTTTTAAATTATTGCGAATAATATAATAGGAAGTGATAAGAATAGTTACATGAAAGTTGTTTTGCAAGATGGAATTAAAGACTGTGGTATTTGTTCTTTACTAAGTATTATTCGATTTTATGGGGGAGATGTATCGAAGGAGTATTTAAGAGAAATTACTAATACTACAAAAGATGGAGTTTCTTTTTATCAATTAATAGAAGCTAGTAAATTGCTTGGATTGGATGCTATCGGCATGAATGGAGATATAACGAAAATACAAGAAAATAACTTACCTTGCATAGCACATATTATTGTAAACAAAAATTATAAGCATTTTGTAGTTATATATAAAATAGATAATAAGAAAAAGTTAGTTACACTTATGGATCCTGCTAAAGGTAAAAAAGTTATTTCTTTTAGTGAATTTAATTTACTTAGTAGTGGTAATTTTATTTTCTTTACAAAAGTTAAAAATTTACCAATACTAAAAAAAAGAAATATTATTTTTAAACAAGTTAATAAGTTTATAAAAAAATATAGATTAATATTGTCATTACTCATACTTCTAATTATTAATTATTTCGTTTTGAATATCATCATATCTTTTTACTTTAAATATATCTTAACTTTCTCTATCAATTATAATATTACGGATAATATTTATTTTATAAGTAGTATTATACTTGTTTTATATATATTAAGTAGTGTAATTAATTTAATTAAAAATAAAATAACTAATAAGTTATTTTTAATATTTGATTCTATCTTAACAACTAATACTTTCAAACAAATCTTATTACTTCCATATCTATTTTATAAAAATAGAACAAGTGGAGAAGTACTTGCTAGAATAAGAGATTTAAATATAGTAAAGAATTATTTAATAAAAGTATTTTTATCAATATTTGATTTTATAAGCATTATTATTTTTTCTATATTAATTTTCTCAATAAATAAGTATTTTGCTGTTATTATTATATTCTTTTCTATTGTATTGTTGATAATAATGTTTTTATTTAATAAGAGAAAAACTATTCTTATTAAAAGAATAAAATCAGTAGAAGATTTAGTTAATAGTCACTTGATAGAAGCCGTAACATCAGTTGAGACTATTAAGGGAAGTCATCTAGAGAAAAGATATATAGATACTTTTTTGTTAAAATATAACTCTTTATTAGATAGACAATTAAAGTATATTAATTTAGTAGAAATAATGGATTTTATTAAGACTAATGTTCATTCTATATTAATAGTAGCTTTATATAGTATAGGAGGTATTTATATTATTAAAGGTACAATGAATATTAGTAGTATTATAATTCTTCAATCTTTTTTACAGTATTATTATGACTCCTTTCAAAATATTATTAGTATCATTAATGATTATTCCGAATATAAAATAGTAAAAGAGAGAGTAGAAGAATTGTTTTTAATAAAAGAAGAGTCTTTTGTTGGTAACTATTTTTATTTGTCATATAAATTATTAGGTAATATTGAGATTAGTAATTTAAATTATAAGATTAGTAGTAAGAATATTTTTTCTAATCTGAATATAAATATAAAGTATGGTGAACATCTATTGATTAGTGGAGAGAGTGGATGTGGTAAATCTACTTTGATGAAGATGATTATGAGATATATTGAAGTACCATATGGAATTATTAAAATTGATGGGATAGATATTAATCATTATCATTTAGAAAATATTAGAAAAAATATTACTTATGTTACTAGCTCTGAGTATTTATTTACTGATACTATTAGAAATAATATTATTTTAAATAATAATATTTTAGAAGAAGAATTTTTAAAAATATGTAAGATTTGTATGGTAGATGAAATATGTAGTTCATATGAAGATTTAATTGAAGAGAATGGCTTTAATTTTAGTAGTGGAGAGAGACAAAGAATTATTTTAGCAAGATCTCTTGTTCGTAATAGTAATATTTATATATTTGATGAAGCACTTGGTCAAATAGATATTACTAAAGAAAAGAAGATATTAACTAGTATTTTTGATTATCTAAAAGGAAAGACTATTATTGTTATTAGTCATAGATTTAATAATAAGAAATTATTTGATCGAGTAGTCAAACTAAGTGAGGGTAGAATAATTGATACTTAAGAACTTCGAAAAATTAAAAGTAGTTATATTTTTTAGTATTTTATTAATACTTTTTGAGATATTTTTATATTGTTTCTTTTTATCTATTAAGATTAATACTTATCATAAGTATTCAGGAATTATATTTAGTAATAAGTTAGTATATTTAATGGTTAATGATAAGGAGCTGAATGATATTTATAAGAATAAAGCATTTATTTATGATAAGAATAAATATAAATTAGATATTGATCATATTAATAGAAATGTCTTAAAAAGAGATGGTAAGAATATTAATCAAGTATTTATTAAATATAAGAGTGTTAATAGAGATAATGAGGTTATAGATATTATCCTTTATAATAAAAAAATAAATGTAATAGAAATGTTTAAAATTATTTGGAAGGAGGATGTATGAGCGAAATTTCAAATGACAAGTTAGATAAAATTAATGGAGGCATGACAACAACAGCTGCTGTATTAATTGGAGTAGCAGTAACAGCAGTTATAGTTTTTGTATCAGGTCTTATTGAAGGAATCACCAATCCTTTGAGGTGTAATGGATGAAGCAAATTGATAAAAATGTGTTAGATAATATTTATGGAGGTACTAATACTATTTCTTCAACAGTTATTAATGCAATTACTAATTTAATAAAATTACTTAAGGATGCTGGATACTCACTAGGTAGTGGAATGCGAAGAATTGGAGAAGATAAGATGTGTCCATTGGAATAAAAAAAGCAATTTTTATAATTATTTCTATTCCTCTTTTTTATCTATTGTTAAATTTACTATTTGCTTTTGGATTTTATATTGGAAAAATACTAGGTTGTATGTAAAGAGCTTTAATAGCTCTTTATTTTTTTATGTTTAAAAACAAAGGAAAAAGCACTATATAAAAATTAATTATATTTTCTATAATTTTATTTTATTATAAGTTTTTTTTAAGTTATTATTTTTAAAAATTTTAATAAAAAATAATTATAAATTTTATAAAAAATAGGTATTTGTTTTTTGAAATAAAAGGTATTTATACTTGAATTAAGAGGAGGAGATTAGATGAAAAAGTTTGCGAATACTTTAGAAGTTTTTCAAAAAGCAATGCAAGGAAGAGACTTTAGTTATGATATTTATTTTCGTATTGCAGTAATTAGAGAATACTTAAATGGAAATGAAAAAATATGGAATTTATATCAAGAGATGCAAGAAAAGAGATGTGGAGAAATAAAAGAAATTCCAGAAGAGATGGTAAATCATATTGATGCTTTTAAAGAGTTAATTGATGACTTTAAGGATAATGGTTATGATCCAATATATCCAATACTTGTTAATAAAGATGGTTATATCATTGATGGAGCACATCGAATGGCATGCAGTTTATTCTTTAATGTGGAGGAAGTAGTTATTATGACTAATAATCAATATTATGTTTTTTATCCAGCTGAGTATACAAAAGAATGGTTTATCAAAAATGGTTTGGAAGAATGTATAAAATTTGCTGAAAGGGAAAAAGAATTGTTAGAAAAAAGATATGTTCAAGAATAAAAAGATACTTGCTTTTATTCCAGCTAGAGCAGGGAGTAAGAGAGTAGTAAATAAGAATAAAAGATTATTCAGGGGTAAACCATTATTTACTTATAGTGTTGATGTTGCGATGAAGTCAAAATACATTGATAAAGTTTTAGTTAGTAGTGATTCTTTAGAAATACTAGAGTTAGCTTATCAGATGGGTTGTATTAAAAATAGTTTGAGACCGGAATATCTATCAGGGGATAAGGCCAGAATAATTGATGCAATGCTTTATGAAGTTGAACATAATAATTTAGAATTTGATGCAATTGTTTTGTTACAACCAACATCTCCTTTTAGAACAGTAGATATGCTTGATAAAGCAATTGAAAAATATTTTGAGACAGAAACATCTTTAATAACTGTTTTAAAAGCAAAAGAACAACCTTTATTTATGAGAACAATAGAAGATGGAAAACTTACTAAAGTAATTAATTCTTCTAGTGATGTACGTAGTCAAGATTTTAGAGATGTCTATAAAATTATTGGATCTATTTATATAAATAATTTGAAATTAATAGATAAAAATACTGTGTTAAATGAAAATGAAATTCCTTTTGTTATAGATGATAAGTTTGATGTTGATATTGATACTATTGAAGACTTTGTCAAAGCAGAAAAGGAGATTTGTATATGAAAGTTTATATGTTTCATTATGTAAAAGATAAGTCTAATTACTTTCATTTCGATGCTAAATTATTTGAGGATAAGATAAAAGAATTATTAAAAAAATATAAAATTATATCTTTGAAAGATATGAAGAGTAATAATGATTTAAATAATTCTATAATGCTTACTTTTGATGATGGAACAATTGATCATTATGAGATAGTTTATCCAATATTAAAGAAATTAAATGTATCAGGATTATTTTTTATACCTAGTTGTATTAAAAGTAAAAAGATGTTGGATATTCAAATTATTCATAAATTATTAGAAGTTGAAAATAGTGAAATTTTACTTAAAAAAATATGTAGAAAACTAGATGGTTTTGGAATAGATATTAATAATTATAAAGTAGATAAGTCACTTGACTCTAATAGTATGGCATTAGTAAAACAATTATTACAATTTAAACTAGATAAAGATATTAGAGAAAAGATATTAAATGATTTGGCTAATTCATATCATATTAATTTAAATGTAGAAGATAGTTATATAAGTATTAAGCATTTAAAAGAAATGAAAGATAATAATATGTTTTTTGGTATTCATACTAAGACTCATCCTAGATTAGGTTTATTAGATAAAGATGAACAAAGAGAAGAAATATCTTCTAATTTAAATTTTTTAAAAAGTATTGGGATTGTTGATGAAGACTTAATTAGTATTGCTTTTCCATATGGTTCTTATAATGATGAAACGATTGAGTTAATGAAGGAATTAAATATTAAATATGGATTTAAAGTTAATGAAGATAAAGATAATTACAATTTAATAAGTAGGATTGATTGTAATTGTTTGAAGGAGGAGATTTAATGAGTAATTATATTCAAATAGGAGATAGAAAAATAGGTGAGGATTATCCACCTTTGGTAATAGCAGAAATTGGTATTAATCATAATGGTAGTTTGGAAGTTGCTAAAAAAATGGTATTAGCTGCCAAAGAAGCTGGTTGTGAAATTATTAAACATCAAACTCATGTTGTTGATGATGAGATGAGTCATTTGGCTAAAGAAGTAATACCAGGTAATGCTGATATTTCAATATATGAGATTATGAAGAGTTGTGCTTTGTCAGAAGAAGATGAATATGAATTAATGAAGTATGTAGAATCACTTGGAATGATATTTTTAAGTACTCCTTTTTCTAGAGCAGCAGCAGATAGGTTGGAAAAGTTTGGAGTAAAAGCTTATAAGATTGGTTCTGGTGAATGTAATAATTATCCATTAATTGAACATATTGCTAAGTTTGGTAAGCCAATGATTATATCAACTGGGATGAATAATATTGAGAGTGTAAAAAGAACAGTAGAAATTGTTGAAAAATATAATGTACCTTATGCATTACTTCATACAACTAATTTATATCCAACTAAACCTAGTCAAGTAAGATTGGGAGCAATGTCAGAGTTAAAAGATAATTTTCCAAATGCCGTAATTGGTCTATCTGATCATACATTAAATAATAATGCTTGTTTAGCAGCAGTTGGACTTGGAGCTTCTATTTTAGAAAGACATTTTACAGATAAGAAAAGTAGAAGTGGGCCGGATATAGTTTGTTCTATGAATAAAAATGATTTAAGAGAACTAATTAAAGATTCTAGAGAAGTATTTGAAATGCGTGGAGGAGTAAAAGAAGCCTTAGAAGAGGAACAAGTAACAATAGATTTTGCTTATGCTACTGTTTTAACAATTAAAGATGTAAAAAAAGGTGAAGTATTTAGTATGGATAATATTTGGGTTAAAAGACCTGGTGTTGGGAAAATACTTGCTAAAGACTTTGATGATATTTTAGGAAAAGTTGCTAAATGTGATATTTCAAATGATACGCATTTGTCGTGGGAGATGATTGAATGATGAAAAAGATTGTTTTTTTAACAGGTACTAGAGCAGATTATGGAAAGATAAAATCTATTTTAAAAATATTAGATGGAAATAGTGACTTTAAAGTTTATATATATGTTACAGGAATGCATTTATTAGAAAAGTATGGCAGTACATATAAAGAGATAGAAAAAGATGGATTTAAAAATATATTTCTATCTAAGCCTATTGATAGAGATTTATCTATGGATCAAGCTCTTGCTAAAAATGTATTAGAATTTTCTAATTATGTAAAAGATATTAAACCAGATATGATTTTTGTTCATGGTGATAGATTAGAAGCACTTGCCGGAGCTATTGTTGGGGCACTTAATAATATTTATGTTTCACATATTGAAGGTGGAGAGATTAGTGGAACAATAGATGAGTCTATTAGACATTCTATTAGTAAACTAGCCAATTTTCATTTTGTATCTAATCCAACTGCTAAAAAGAATTTAATTCAAATGGGTGAGAAAAATGAAAGTATATTTGTAACTGGTTCACCTGATATAGATATTATGCTTAAGAATAATTTTGATATTAATGAAATTAAGAAAATGTATGATATAAATTTTGATAATTATGGAATATTTATTTATCATCCGGTTGTTAGTGAAATACGTCTTTTAAAAAGACATATTAAGAGTGTAGTAGATGCTTTAATTGCTTCTTGCAAAAACTATGTTGTTATCTATCCAAATAATGATTTAGGTTCAGATATTATTTTAGAAGAATTAAAAAGATTAGAAGGTAATGATCATTTTAAAATGTTTCCTTCAATACGTTTTGAATATTTTTTAACATTACTTAAGAATGCATCTTTCGTTATTGGAAATTCTAGTTTAGGAATTAGAGAAAGTGGAATATATGGAGTACCTACAATTAATATTGGTACAAGACAAAATAGTAGATATAACTTAAATGTTCAAAAGAATTTATGTTGTGTAAAAGAAAATAGCCAAGAAATTATTAGAGCTATTAAGAATATAGATAAATATCGTTTTAAAGATGAGTATTTTGGAGTAGGTAATAGTGATAAGAGAATACTAGGTATTTTAGAAAATAATGATATATGGAAAATACCAATTCAGAAAATGTTTGTTTCTATTTGGTAGGGAGAATAATTATGGTTTGTTTAGGAATATTATGGAATAGTATGCAAGATTATCTTGGAGAAGCTATAGAAGATATTAGTAGTTATGGTTCTATTAAAGGAGCTTTTACAATGGAACTTAATGATCAATATGAAAGTTTTGTTAGGGATATTTATAGCCAAGATGATATTGCAGAATGGAAAGTAGATAAGAAATTAGAGACTATGTTTAAGTGTAGTGATAATAGAAATATTACAGTAGTTATTGTAGATGTTGATAGTAGTAAGCAAGTTTATCATCCATTAAAAAAGAGAATGGTATATGAAAATTTAGAAAAGATGAAAACTAATTTACGAAAAAAGTATAGTGAAAAAGTAGATCATTACTTCTTTGATAATGTCTTTCATATGACTGATGATGAAAGAGAATATGATGCAGATCTTGGTATTGTAAAACAATATATGGATAGAGTAGATGTAGTGCCAATTGATTTAGGAGAAGAGAAAGCTAAAGATAAAGTTTTAACATTAGGAGTTAGAAATGAAACTGAAAGAAAGAATTAGTAAAAAAGTATCTGATAGTGGATTTAATACTTTTATGTCTTTTCCTAAAAAGAATTTATTAATTGAAGTAACTAATTATTGTAATAATAGATGTATATTTTGCTACAACGACTGTATGAAAAGAGAAAGAAAATTTATTGATAAAGATTTATGTTATAGAGTATTAAGTGATGCTTATCAATTGGGTATGAGAGAAGTTGGTTTTTATGTTACAGGAGAGCCATTACTTGATAAGAGATTAAAAGATTTTATTAAAAGAGCTAAGTTGATAGGTTATGAATATATTTATATTACTACTAATGGTATTCTTGCTAATCTAAGTAGAGTTAAGGAATTATATGAGGCTGGTTTAAATAGTATTAAGTATAGTATTAATGCTAGTAATGAAAAAGATTATTTAATGATTCATGGTACTGATAATTTTACTAGAGTAGTTAATAATTTAGAAGAAGTTTATAACTGGAAAACGAGTAATAATATTAATTTAAAAGTATATGTATCTTATATTATGATTGATGCTACTAATAAAAAGAGTGAGATAGATAAATTATTTAAGAATAAGTGTGATGAATATGTAGTTATGTCTGCTATTAATCAAGGAGGATTAATACCTAGTATTTGTGAAATATCTCATGAGAAAGGAATTAATAGTTTTAAATTACCTTGTTCTTATCCCTTTAAATCAGTAGTAGTTACATGTGAAGGGTATCTTACTGGTTGTTGTATGGATTTTGAAAACTTACTTGCATATGCAGATTTAAGTAAAGAAAAGTTAGAAGATGCTTGGAATAATAGTATTATTAGAGAACTTAGAAAAAGACAATTAGAAGGTAATGTTAATGGTACTATTTGTTCTAATTGTATTTATAATTCTTTAGAAATACCAAATGAGATTAATACTAAGCTATGTAAATTAAAAAATAAAAATAATATATTTTGTAAAGATTTAGATAGAATAAGGAGGAGTAATGAAAGCTATTAAGACATTCTTAAAAAAAGAAATAAAAGATAATATGTTTTTAAGAGAAGTTAATGGGGAAAAGTATTGGGAATATATTAGACCTCTTGTATCTTGTGAAGTAAATGCTGTTATATCAACAGGTAGTCCGATGTTTTCAAAGACTAAGTTTAATATAAAAAAGTATTTATTAAATATTAGTAATTTTCCTAAGTATTTTTTAAAAAAGAAAAAGTATGATATTTTAATGATTTCACAACCAAGAAGAGTATTAGCTGATAATAATAAATATAGAAATAATTATATAGATTATTATGTTGATTATTTGAAAGATAAGTATGATGTTTTGACATTAGAAGAACCTACTTATAGTTCTTTAGGAGTTAGTGATACTGCTCATAGTTTTCCATTATATACTGATAATATTTATTTAACTGATATATTAGAATTAAAATTTTTATTAAAGAAAAAGTTATATAAAATAATTCATCCAATTCATTATAAGAATTTATTATTGGAATATGAGAACATAGAGAAAATAGTTAATTCTTGGTATCCTAATAATGATAAGCTAATTAGTTTTAAAAATTTATTTATGGATGCTTTGATTAGAATAGAATTAGAGAGAAAATATGTTAAAAAGATATTAAAAGTAGTAAGTCCAAAAATTGTTATGTTACATTATATGCCTTCTACTTTTAAAGAATTAATTATTAATGAATGTAATAGATGCGGTATTGATTCTATAGAAGTACAACATGGTACTATTACTAAAGTTGATCCTTTAGTTAATAAGTGTTTGGATGTATCAGTACTTAATAATACGACTAAATATATATTTAGTTTTGGTAAGAATCAAATACAAAAAGATAATTTGTCTATTAATGATATTAATAATGTTATCGATATTGGATTTCCTTTTTTTGAAGAAAAATTAAAGAACTTAAAGAAGAAAAAGAAAAAATATATATTAGTAATTAGTCAATCAACTATTGGTTCTGATATGGCTAGATTTGCTAGTGAATTAGCAGACTTAGTTGGTAATAAATATAGTATTGTATTTAAGTATCATCCTAATGAACTAAGTAATGATTATGAATGTTTAAAAAATAAAAATATAATTGAGATTAGAAATGAAATGACAATATATGAGATACAACAAGAAGCAATATTACAAATTGGATCTTATTCTACTTCTTTATATGAAGGATTTGCTATGAAAGTACCGACATTAGTATTAAAGAGCATGTTTGGATCAATCGAAGTAGTTGATATATTTGAAGGTATTAATAAAGGTGTTTATTACATAAATAAGCCAAAAGATGTATTGAGATACTTGAGATTGAATGATATAATTCCACTAGATAAAGATATTAAAAAATTATGGCAAAGTGATAGTAAAAATAGATTATTAAAAGAAATTGAAAAAATAATTGGGAGGTAGTTATGGAATTAGTAGATATTTATAATGATAAGCATGAGAAGTTGAATTATACAAAAGGTAGAAAAGAATTAGAAGAGGGAGAATTTAGATTATCTTGCTTTGTTTGGATTATTAATGATAAAGATGAAATATTAATTCAACAAAGATTAGCTACAGCTAAGAAGTGTCCTAATATGTGGGAGACAGCATCTGGTGGAGCAGAAGCAGGTGATGATGCTATTGGTGGAGCAATAAGAGAAGTAGAAGAAGAGTTAGGATTAAAAGTTAAAAAGAAAGATTTAAAATATATTGGATCATTTGCTCGTATTAATGATTTTGTAGAAGTATTCTTGTTAAAATCTAATGTTAAAATTAATAAATTAAAATTACAAGAAGATGAAGTACAAGCTGCTAAATGGGTAAGTATTTCTGAATTTGAAAAGATTATTGCTGATGGTATGGCAAGTGATACTAGTTTCTTTATATTCAAAGAATATTTTGAAAAGTATTATAATAGATATTTAGAATTTGTTGATGGAAAACCTGTATATAAAAAAAAGAACTAAGATAGTTCTTTTTAATTTACATAGAATTTATATGATACATCTTCTAAGTAGAAACTAGTTTCTTTTTCACTATAAATATTATAGTCTAAATATACGACTAGATTTCCTTTTTCAATGTAATAAGTAATTGATTTATCTAAGTTAGTTAATTCTCTTAGTTTTAGATAATTATTATATGTAGTAGATGAATCAATTATTTTATTAGTTAATTCTTCTTTATAATATTTAGAAAATATATTATTAATATAATTATGAATATAATCTTTATTTGTATTAAACATTGATAAATACTCATCTTCTGTTAATATTTTTAATTTACTTAAATCAATTATATATGATTTAAATGTATAATCTGGTATTTCATTACTAAAGTCAGTAATTATTATTATTAATGATAAGATATTACCATTTATTTCATAGTTATTAGTTATTTCTACTGCTTTATTATTTAGATAAGGATTAGTAAAAGTATCGATGTCATTATTAATAGTAGTACTTATTTCTTTAATATTAATATTAGGTACATATTGATTTAAATCTTTGTTTTCTATTTTGTTATAGACTATGTCTTTATTATTATCTAATAAGATAGTTTTATTTGTATTTAAGATTTGAAATATTCCATATATTATTAGTAGAATTATTAATAAAATTACTATATATAGGTATGTTTGATAATTATTTTTTTTATTCTTTTTCATAGTACCTCCTAATCATAAGCTGTAAGATGGATAAAAGATGTGTAGCTGCTGGCATGAGTACCATGTGTTACACCACGTCCACTATTACAACCTATAGATTCACCATTTCCTATATATATTTCAACATGTCCAACTCCTCTAGAATTAAAGCCCATAAATAAGACATCACCTGGTACTAAATGAGACATATCTGAATACATAATAGTTCCTTTTACATTACATGATCCCCATACTGTTGACTTTATCTGATGGTCTATGATGCCGAAATGTTTTAGAACACGATAGACAAAATGAGAACAATCACATTGACCATTTGGTTTTAGTTCCATACTTGAACCCAATTCATATGTTAATCCTTTATTTAACCAAGATTTAGCATAGTTTGCTACATCTTGTCCGTTTGCTTTACCAACTATTTTGGCAGTTGCTCCTGAATCATTTTCTTTTAGTTTTACATTATTATCTCCTATAGTACAAGTTGTTGAGATAGGAGCATTACTTGGATTATAACTAGTTACTGTTCCATTATCATTTACTTCTGGTTGTTTTTCGTCTCCTTTTTCATAAGTATTATTAGTTATTATAGGAGTAGCTTTTTTCTTGTCATTTTTTATATAAGTAGTTGATGTTGATACTTTAATATTTTTTGCTTCCTTTAGACAAGCAGAGAAGTTAGTACTTTCACTTGTCATATTTATTACTATATTAGCAAGCATTGGTATAAAAAATATTACTATTGCTGCTGCAACTTGATTAAATAATTTTTTCATATTCTTTTTTTCATCTGGATTAATCATCATTTGCATTAATTGATAGGCTACCATTAATAGTAATAGAATAGGTACTATTATTTGAATAATATTTATAATGTTTGCTGCTACAGAAAGAATGTTTTTTAAAGAAGCATCTTTGCAACAATTACCTAAGTTACTATTACAACTAAGTATAAGTATATTTTTCATATAATCACCTATAATAAGTATAACATAATAAAAAATAGTTCCATAGAACTATTTTTTTCTATCTTTTAGGAAGTAAACTAATTCTTCTAAGATTGTTTTATCTTCACTTTTTAACCAATTAATACTATTTAATTTGTTTAGAGATTGTTCGTATAATTCGTTCATTTTATTTTGGCAATATTCTAATGATTTAGATTCGATGAATAACTCTCTAACTTTGTCGATATCGTATTCTTCTTTTCCATAATATTTTAATAATTTATCATAGTATTTAGTCTCTTTTATGTGAGCATAAAGAAGCGTTTGTTTAAATTCTCTTATATCAGATCCTATAGGTTTACCTAATGTTTCATTAGATGAAAATATTCCTAAGATATCATCTTGAATTTGGAAAGCTATACCTAATGGTAAAGTAAATTCTTCTATATCTTTTATTTCTTCTTCTTTTGAATTAGCTAAGATCATACCTAATGACATAGGACCTACTAATGTATAATATGATGTTTTTAGTCGATAAATATCCATAGTAGTATCTTCTACATTACCTTTAAATATTTTATTTTTTTCTTCATATGGAGTTACTACATCTATTATTTCTCCTCTAATAGTATCAAGTACTATATCATTATACTTATTTAGTATATTATAAAAGTTTTTATCATCTTTATAGTTTTCTATTAATAATTTGGTAGATTTAAATAATCCATAATCACCAATACATAAAGCAATAGAGTGTGATAAATGATTATTATCAGATAAGTTTTTATATTTTTCTTTATTGTATGAATGTATAGTTGTTTTACCACGCCTAAAGTCATCATTATCTATAATATCATCATGTACTAAGATAGATGTTTCAAATACTTCATAGGCTGTTGATAGAGGAATAGCATAATCAAGATTATCATTATTTAATTTATAACCAAGTTGGATTAATGTACCTCTTATCATCTTACCTGATATATTTAAATCACTATATACTTTTAAATTTTCATTTATAGTTATATTTTCTTCTTTTAATATTTCATTATTGAAATTAGAAAGAGATTTTTCTATTTTTTGTTTTTGCTCTTTATAGAAATCTAAAAATTTAGACATATTTTCACCTCAATCTTATTATAGCATTATATATTATAATTTTGTATAATAATTATAGGAGTGATATTATGGCAAGTTTTGATGATTTTATGAAATTAGATATTAGAGTAGGTACTATAATTGGTGTAGATGATTTTCCTAAAGCAAAAAGACCTGCATATAAGTTAACTATTGATTTTGGAGAAGAAATTGGTATAAAGAAGAGTTCTGCTCAGATTACTGAAATATATAAAAAGGAAGATTTAATTAATAGACAAATACTTGGAGTAGTTAATTTTCCTCCTAGACAAATAGCTGATTTTTTTAGTGAGGTATTAGTTCTTGGTACTTATAGTGATCAAGGAGTTGTATTAATAAAACCAGATATGAAAGTTAATAATGGAGATAAGCTAGGATGAGGGAAGAGAATATTAAAATTAAATCTTTATATGATGGATTAGAATTAGATACTAAGTTATTTATTCCTAAAGGTAAAATAATTGGAATTGTTCAATTATCTCATGGAATGGTAGAGGATAAAAAATATTATTATCATTTTATGAAGTATTTAACTAAGAATGGTTTTGTTACTATTATTAATGACCATAGAGGGCATGGATTAAGTATTAAAGATGAAAAAGATTTAGGTTATTTGTATGATGAAGAAGGAGAAGCTATAGTAGATGATTTATATGAAGTAACTAAATATGTTAAGAATAGATTTCCTAATAAGAAAGTTACTTTATTTGGTCATTCTATGGGTAGTTTAGTAATTAGGTGCTATTTAAAGAAATATGATAAGGAGATAGATAAATTAATAGTATGTGGATCTCCTAGTGTAAATAGTATGAGTAAGATGGGATTATCTATTTGTAAATTATTCAAAAAAATAAAAGGTGATAGATATAGAAGTAAATTACTAAATAAATTAGCTTTAACTAGTGATAGTAGTAATAGTTGGATTAGTTATGATACTAAGTATGTAGAAGAATATAATAATGATAAAAATTGTGGTTATATTTTTACAGTTAATGGATTTATTAATTTAATGCATTTAATGATTAATACATATAGTGATGATTATAAAGTAAAGAATAAAGATTTAGATATCTTGTTTATAGCAGGTGAAGATGATATAGTAATTAAAAATAAGAAGTTATGGATGAAGAGTATTAATCATTTAAAAAGTATGGGTTATAAAAAAATAGAGTATGTTTTATATAGTAGAATGAAACATGCTTTAATAAATGAAAAAGATAAAAATAAGGTATATGAAGATGTGTTAGATTTTGTAAAAAGTTAAAAGTTTATACACAAAACTGTGGACAAATGTTTTAAAAACGTTAAAAAAAGTGCAAAAATTGTTGAAAAATAAGAAATCATTTGTTATAATTCTTTGTAGTTAGTGCGAAGGGAGGGATAAAATTGGCGACTAAAGTAGCTGTTAGAGGTAACTTAGATCAAGCTCTAAGAAAGTTCAAGCAAAAAGTAGCAAGAGACGGTGTCCCTTCAGAGTTTAAGAAAAGAGAAGCTTATGACAAACCAGGGGTAAGAAGAAGAGCTGCTAAAAAAGAAGGAATTAAAAATTCTAGAAAAAGAGAAAGATCAAGAAGTAGAGATTATTAATCTCTATTTTTTTTGTGATGAATTTATATTTATGTTATAATAGGACAAAGGAGTGGTAATATGGTAGAAAAATTAGATAAAGATATGATTGAGGCTATGAAAAATCATGAGAAAGAAAGACTTGCAGTTATTAGAGCTGTTAAAGCTGGATTAAAACAAGAAGCTATTGATCATAAGAGAGAAATTAATGATGATTTATTAATTGAAGTTGTTAATCGTCAAGTTAAGATGAGAAGAGAGTCTATTGTTGAATTTGAAAAAGGTAATAGACAAGATTTAATTGATCAAACTCAAGCTGAAATTGATGTTTTAATGGCTTATTTACCTGAACAATTAAGTAAGGAAGAAGTATTAAAGATAATTGATGAAATATTTGATGAAGTTAAACCTGAAAGTCAAAAAGATATGGGTAAAGTAATGAAGGAAGCTCAAGCTAAATTAAAAGGTAAAGCTGATATGAAAGAAGTTTCTACAATTATTAGAGAAAAGTTACAATAAATACACTTAGGTGTATTTTTTCTTTGGTTGAAAAAGATTAGGATTAATAGTAAAATATTATTAGATTGAGGAGGGATAGTGTGATACAGCCACTTACTGATACAATTCAAGGTGTAGTTAATTTTACTTGGCCAATGATAATTATTAGTATTGTTGTTTTGGTATCTTGTAGAATTAGCTATTTGGTTAAAAATAGAGAAACTGAGAGATTTGTTATTTATAAGGAATTATTAATGCTGTCTTTTGCAATATATATATTATGCTTATTCCAAGTAGTTACTTTTCAAGATGATGTTACTTGGGCTAGTAATAATTTTATTCCTTTTAAAGAGATATTTAGATATAATATTACATCTAGATTATTTATAAAGAATGTTATTGGTAATATGATTATGTTTTTACCTTTTGGATTCTTTATTAGTTATTATTTAAAGAATGAAAAGATATGGTTAACGTTATTTATTACTTTGATTACTAGTGTTGCGATTGAGGTAGTACAATTAACAATGATTGGAAGAGTATTTGATGTTGATGATATTATATTGAATGTACTTGGTGGTATTATTGGTTATTTAATATATCATTTATTATCAAAGATTGGGGAAAAGTTACCTAGTGTATTTAAGAGTGAATGGTTTTTGAATATTATTAGTATTATTATACTAATTGGAATTATTGTTTTAATATAGGAGGAAAAATGAATAAAGTAGAAATATTTAATCAAACTGCTGAAGATATATTAGAATTAAAAAAAGTTAATGAAGTATTAGTTTATGCTATGAAGAAAGAAAAATTAGAGAATACTAGTTTTAATGTAATTATAGTAGATAATGATTTTATTCATGAATTGAATAAGAAATATAGAGGAATAGATAGAGAAACTGATGTTATTACTTTTGCATTAGAAGATGATGATAGTTTGATTGTTGGTGGAGAAGAGAGAATACTTGGTGATATTTATATTTCTATTGATAAAGCTAGAAGTCAAGCAAAAGAATATGGACATAGTTTTATGAGAGAAATTTGCTTTTTAGCAGTACATGGTTTTTATCATTTACTTGGTTATGATCATATGACTGAAGAAGAAGAGAAGGTTATGTTTTCTAAACAAGAGGAGGTATTAAGTGATTGTGAGATTACTAGATAGGTTGTTTAAAAAGACTCCAAAAAGAAATAAAGATGAGGGTAATTTTTTAGTTAGATATTGGAAGAGTTTTAATCATGCTTTAGACGGATTAATATATTGTTTAAAATATGAACATAATATGATTATTATTCTTATTTGTACAATTGTTGTTATATGTCTTGGTTTTTTATTTAATATAAGTCTTGTTGAATGGTTATTTGTTATTTTTATATGTGGTACTATTGCTGCATGTGAGTTTATTAATTCGGCAATTGAGGCAACAATTGATTTAATTACTACTGAGATTCATCCGCTTGCTAAGATTGCTAAAGACTGTGCAAGTGCGGCTTCTCTTGTTTTATGTATAGTTGCATTAATTGGTGGAGTAGCAATATTTGGTAGTGATATTATTAAATTTATAGGAGGTTTATTATGATAGAAAAATTAAGAGAGTTACATAAGAACAGTTATAGTCCATATTCACATTATCCAGTTAGTGCTATTGTTGTAATGAATGATGGAGTAGAGTTCGTTGGAGTTAATGTTGAAAATGCATCATATGGTGCTGGTATTTGTGCTGAGAGAAGTGCTATTTTAGCAGCTGTTAGTAATGGATATAAAGTAGGAGATTTTAAGGAACTACATGTAATGGTTGGTTCTGGAAAAATTGGTATGCCTTGTTTTATATGTAGACAAGTAATTGGAGAGTTCTTTAGTGAAGATGCTAAAGTTTATGCATATAGTACAGAAGGAGATGTTGAAGTTCATACAGTAGGTGAACTTTGTCCATTTCCATTTGGAAGTGATGATTTAGAATGAAATGTGGATTTGTTAGTTTAGTAGGTAGACCTAATGTTGGTAAAAGTACTTTACTAAATAGTATTTTAGGTATGAAACTTGCAATTACTTCTAATGTTTCAGGTACTACTCGTAATGTTATACAAGGTATCTATAATGATGATGATTCACAAATTATATTTGTAGATACACCTGGTATTCATAAACCTAGTAGAAAATTAGAATCTTTAATGAACAAAAGAGCTTATGATAATACTGAAGGGGTAGATGTTATTCTATTCTTAGTAGATATTGCTTCTGGATTTGGTAGAGGTGATGAGTTTATTCTTAATAGAATTAAGGATAAAGATGTTCCAGTGTTTTTGTTGTTGAATAAGATTGATCAAGTTAAGAATAAAGAAAAATTACTTAGTGAAATTGATAAATTAAAAGATAAGTATGATTTTAAGGAAATTATTCCTATTAGTGCTAAAAAGAATGATAATATTAATACTTTAATTGATTGTATAAAGAAGTATTTAGATGATAGTGAAGCTATATATTCTGAAGAAGATTTAACTAATGTTTCTACTAGATTTATTATGGCTGAATTAGTCCGTGAGAAAATACTTGAATTAACTAGAGAAGAAATTCCTCATACTGTTACTTGTTATGTAGAAAATTATGAAGAAGATGATGAAGTAGTACATATTCAAG
Organism: uncultured Bacillota bacterium; assembly: GCA_946630315.1. Taxonomy (GTDB): domain Bacteria; phylum Bacillota_I; class Bacilli_A; order RF39; family UBA660; genus UBA3789. The sequence continues at coordinate 22,646 of CAMOYT010000001.1, forward strand.
TATTAATAGTTGTTGATAGAGATAATATTAAGAAGATTATTATTGGTAAACAAGGACAAATGCTAAAGAAAATTGGTACTTTAGCTCGTCATGATATGGAAGAGTTTTTAGGTAAAAAGGTTTATTTAGAAACTTATGTTAAGACTTTAAAAAATTGGAGAGATGAAGAGAAATACTTTGTTGAACTTGGTCTTAAGGATGAAGATGAGAAATGAAAATAGAAAGTATTGATGGTATTGTACTTAGTGAAACTAATTATAGTGAATCTAGTAAGATACTTAATGTTTTAACTGAAGAATATGGTCTCATTGGAGTTATGTCTAAAGGATGTAGAAATATTAAAAGTAAACTTAGAGGTGTAAGTAGAAAGCTAATATATGGTACTTTTAATATTTATCATAAAGAGAATGGTTTATCTACTTTGATTAGTGTTGATGTTAAAAGTAGTTTTTCTAAAGTACTTAGTGATTTAGAAGGTGTTAGTTATGCAGCTTTTATGCTAGACTTAGTTCTTCAAGTAGTTAGACAAACTGAAGATAGTAGTATATTTAATTTACTTAGAGATGCTTTATTAAAACTAGAAGAGGGATTTTCTGGAGTAGTACTTACTAATATTTTGGAATTAAAAGTATTAGATTATTTAGGTGTTACTCCAAGTATTGATGCTTGTAGTATATGTGGTAGTGATAAAGGTATTGTTACTTTGAGTAGTGATGATGGCGGATATGTATGTAGAGATTGTTATACTAATCAAATAATGGTTAGTGAAAAGACTATTAAAATGATTAGATTATATTATTATGTAGATTTAAGTAAAATTACTAAGTTAGAAGTTAGTGATGAAGTAACTAAAGAGATTAATCAATTCTTAGATAATTATTATGAAAGATATACGGGATTATATTTAAAAAGTAAAGATTTTATGAAGCAAATTGAGAAGTTATCTACTATTAAAGATAGCTAATAATTTGCTTTTTTTGTGGTTTTATGGTATAATATGCACACATTGAGTGAAGAGGGGGATTTCGATGAAAAAAGGATTATTAGTATTAGATATATTACAATTAGTATTATCTATTATTGGTATGTTTGTATTTGCTTTTGTATTTTTTGTTGTAAGTAGTTTACAAAGATATTTATTCTTAGCTTGTATTATATATGCTGCTTATACATTTATTAGTGCATGGCAAGATATAGAATTAGATTTGAGAACTATGAAAGTTAAATCAAAAGAAGTAAAAGTAAAAGAAAAATCATTTAAGAAAATATCTGCATAGATATTTTTTCTTTGTATATAAATTGAATTATTAATTGTTTTATGTTATAATATAGCCGCAAATTGGGGGAGTTATTATGATATCTAGATCTATAAAAGAATATATTGATAATAATATAGTAGATTGTAATAATGATTTAGAAATTGCCTATACTATTTATATACTATTAGGTAAAGTATTATATTATAGTCCATTATATGTTAGATATAAATTAGATAATTTATTACCTTCTAATATTAGTCTAGATAATCCATATGTTAATTGTGGTACTTGGAGTAGTTTATATAATGAATTATTACTTAGTTATGGAATTGATTCTAGAGTAGTTGGAGATAAACATAAATATGTTGAATTTAATAATGGTGATATGAAAGTTAGAGCTGATGCTACTCTTTATTTACCAGATGATGTATTTGATGTATCTTCTGATTTAACTAATATTAAGTTTGGATTAGATATTTTATATTTTAGATTAATAAATAATAAATATAGAGATGAGTTTAATAAAAGTATTGATAAAGTTAATACTAGATTTGGTATTAATAAAGGAGTAGATTATAAAGTATTAGAAAATATTAAACGTAACATAGATAAAAGTGAAAATATTATTGATTATGGTATGGATTTTTATAATAGTTTTTATAGTTTATGTGATGGAGAAGTTGAGAGAAGACAATTATTTGAAAGATATTATCCTTTATTATTTGGTAAAGTTAATAATGATTTAGTAGATTTTTATGATGAGGGAATTATTAGTAAACATTTAATTATGTTTGGAGATAGTTATTGTTTAGAAACTAAAGATGGATTTGTTAAAAAGAGTTATGATGAGGTAATAGACTTAATTGAGAATAGTAATATTAGTTTAAAATATAGTACTAGCAAGGATAAGGTCTATAAAAGAATGTAGCTTGACTTTTTATAAAAATAGTTTATAATTTTATACATAAGTGCGATGATGGGGTGGAATCCTGGAGCAGTATAGTTAAGAGTGATTCTTCTAGAATAAGTAAGGTGGAACCGCGAGTAATTCGTCCTTACATTGTTCTAGAAGTTTTTTTATTAGGAGGGATAAGATGGAAGAATTAACTATGGAAAAGATGGTAAATTATTGCAAACAATATGGATTTATATTTCAAGGAAGTGAAATATATGGAGGATTATCTAATTCGTGGGATTATGGGCCTTTAGGAAAAGAGGTTAAAGAAAATATTAAAAAAGCTTGGTGGACAAAGTTTATTCAAGAAGAAAAGAATAGTTATGGACTAGATGCTGCTATTATTATGAATCCAGAAGTTTGGGTAGCATCAGGTCATGTTTCTAGTTTCTCTGATCCATTAATTGATTGTAAAAATTGTAAGAGTAGGCATAGAGCTGATAAGTTAATTGAAGACTTTACTAATGGAGAAGAAACTGGAGATGGCTGGGATAATGAGAAATTAGAAAAGTATATTGCTGATAATAAGATTACTTGTCCTAAATGTGGTAAGAGTGATTTTACTAGTATTCGTCAATTTAATTTATTATTTGAGACACATATTGGTGTTACTGAAGATTCAGCTTCTAAAGTATATTTAAGAGGAGAAACTGCTCAAGGTATATTTGTTAACTTTAATAATGTACAAAGAAGTCAAAGAGCTAAGATTCCTTTTGGTATAGGACAAATTGGTAAAGCTTTTAGAAATGAAATAACACCAGGTAATTTTATTTTTAGAACTCGTGAATTTGAACAAATGGAGTATGAATTTTTCTGTAAACCAGATACTGACTTAGAGTGGCATGCATATTGGAAAAAGAAATGTTTGGATTTCTTAGAAGAATTAGGATTAAAGGAAGAAAACTTAAGATATAGAGATCATTCTCCTGAAGAGTTATCATTCTATAGTAAAGCTACTACTGATATTGAATATAAATATCCAATGGGATGGGGAGAACTTTGGGGTATAGCTGATAGAACTGATTATGATTTAACTGTTCATCAAGAACATTCTAAAGTTGATCAAAAATATTTAGATCCTGAAACAAATGAGAAATATGTTCCATATGTAGTTGAGCCAAGTGTTGGTGTTGATAGACTTTTCTTAGCAGTACTATGTGATGCTTATAATGTTGAAGAGTTAGAAGGAGGAGATACTAGGGAAGTACTTAGAATATTACCAAGTCTTGCTCCTTATAAAGCATGTGTTTTACCACTTGCTAAAAAATATCATAGTGAGAAAGCTGAAGAAGTATATCAAATGTTAAATAAACAATTTATGGTTAACTATGATGAAACAGGATCAATTGGAAAGAGATATAGAAGATGTGATGCGATTGGTACTCCTTGGTGTATTACAGTAGATGATGAAACTATTAATAATGATACTGTTACTATTAGAAATAGAGATACTATGGAGCAAGAAATTATTAAAGTAGATGAAATAGTTGATTATATAAAAGATAGAATGTAAAAGAGGTAATTATTTTACTTCTTTTTTTATGTAAAGTCATAAAATATGAATTGTCTTTTTTTGTAAGATGGTTTATACTTGAATATAGAATAGGTGAGCTATTTCATTGGAAGGAGATATTAATATGAAGGGTAAAAAGAAAAAGTATTTGAGTGTTATTATTTTATTGCTATTATTAGTTGGTATTACAGTTGGTTATGCTACTTTAAGTTCTAATTTATCTATTTCTGGTACATCTACTATTAATAGTGCTAGTTGGGATGTTCATTTTGAAAACTTATCAGTTACAGCAGGAAGTGTAGATGCTCTTGAAGACAATGAGCCTACTATTTCTGCAGATAGTTTAAATATTACATATGGAATTGAGTTAACTCAACCTGGTGATTTTTATGAATTTACTGTAGATGTAAAAAATGCTGGTAGTGTAGATGCTAGATTAAGTGAATTACCAACACTTGGTGGAGTATCAACTGAACAAGATAAGTATGTAAATTATACATTTACTCATACTGATGGATCTGCAATAGCTGTTGGTGAAACTTTAGCTGCTGGAGCTTCAAAGAGTTTTAAAGTAAGAGTAGAATTTGATGAGAATGTTTCTTCAACTGATTTACCAAAATCAAGACAAGATATGACTTTAACAGTTGATATGAATTATGAACAAAAATAATAATAAATTATAAAGAAACTACTATGTAGTTTTCTTTATAATTTTATATGTTTATTAGTAATAGTAGGCATATAAAGTTATGAAGAATAATGAGGGATTTATATGCATAGAAATATAAAAAACATTAGTTTACTACTTATTGTTTTTGTATATATTATCTTATATAGATTCTTTATCTTTACTAATTATATGAAAATTTCTGAGATAGTAAGTGCAGCCTTTTTGCTTTTAGTACTTGGTATTGCGATTGGCTTTTTGGGTATTAGAAAAGATAAAAGGACTATATTGAGGGATAATATTTTTCGTATTGTTATTTTTTATCTTATATTGACCTTTGTAATTATGTTTGGGATGGGATTCTTTACTGGATATTTAAAGAATGCTTATTCAAGGTCTAGTTTTACATTATTTGATAATATAGCTGCACCAATATTAATAATTGTTTTTACTGAATTGTTTAGATATGTATTTATTGGGGCTAATAAAGATAAGAAAGTATTTATTTATATAATGACTATACTTTTAATTTGTTTAGAGACGGTTATTAGTATAGGAGTGTTAAAATCATATGATGCTGAAAGTATATTCCATGCTTTTGCTTCAATATTCTTACCTTGTGTGGTTAAGAATATTGTATTAACTTATTTATGTTATCATGTTGGATATAAAGTACCTTTATTATATAGATTAGTTGTAGATACTTATATATTCTTTGTACCAATTGTTCCTAATTTGGGAGAATATATTAATTCAATGATATTTATAAGTTTACCAATACTTATTTATATGAGTTCTTTTGGATTAATTGATGATAGAACTAAGAAGTTGGAACCGGTATTTAATAATGATAATTTTACTTTGTTAGATATTCCAATAGCAGCTGTATTAATTATAATGATTTGTTTAATATCAGGATTCTTTACTTATACTATGATGGGTGTTGGATCTGATTCTATGACTCCTAAGATTAATAAGGGAGATGCTGTTGTGATGAGAAAGATTACTGATAAAACGGTTATTAAGAAAGGTGAAATAGTTGCTTATCAAAAAGATAAAAAGGTAATAGTACATAGAGTTTATAAAATAAATAAAAATGGAACTTTTGTTACAAAAGGAGATGCTAATAATACACCTGATAAAAGTGCTGTTAAGAGAAAGCAAATAAAGGGTGTAGTTAAGTTTAAGATTCCATTTATTGCATATCCTACTTTATGGTTTAATGATTTGATTAATGGATAGGAGAAGGAAATATGAAAAAGAATGTTTTGGGGTTTATTTTATTAGCAATAGCTTTTATTGTATTAATTCTTGGACTAGTAATGCTTAAGACTAGATTTAATAATTATGCTATTATTGCTTATGCTCTAGCAGCAGTAGTTGGCTTTGTAGGATTATATTATATTATTACTAATAGTAATCCTAAGACAGCATATGAGAGTGCAGTTAGAGGAGTGTTAAATACATATGATTCTGTATTAGTTCAAAGTAATAAAGTACCTAATTTAGATGGTAGAAACATTGTGTATATTGGTACTATAGATGATTTAATTGATGCTCAATTAGAAATTAGAAAACCTATTTGTTATGTTAAACAAAGTGAGTCTTGTTCATTTATTTTATTAGATGATAAGGAAGCATTTGTTCATATAATGAAGCTAAGTCCTGAAGTATTATCTCCTTTAGAAATAGAGATTAAAGAAAATGACTTAAAGGTTAAGAATCAAGATGAGATGGATGCTGAAATGTTAAGAGAAATTGAGAAGACTACTATTGTTAAGTTGTCTAATCATAAGAGTTATAAAGTATCTCCTATAAGAAAGAAAAAGGAAGAAGAAAAAGTAGAAGATAAGGTAGAAGAAATAGTTGAAGAACCTGAAGAAGTAAATAAAGAAGTTAAAGAAGAGCCTTATTTTGAAGAACCTTTAATTAGAAAAGAAGAGAATAATGATACTGAAGAAGTATTAGATGATAAAAAAGAAGAGAATAATGATACTGAAGAAGTATTAGATGATAAGAAAGAAGAAAAAGAAAAAGAAGATGATATAGAAGTATTATTCTAGTCATCTTTTTTTATTATTTGGTGCTAAGTTTATCTTTTTTTGCTATAATTTATTTGGTGATATAATGGTAAGAATTGGAATTCCTTTAAGATATAGTCATTTAGAAGATGGAAGATGTATTTTATACTTAGGTGAGAAGATTAGAAGGTGTTTTCAAGAAGCTGGTAGTTTAGTTATACCAATTGTTCAAGTACAAGATGTTGATTATTGTGATACTAAATATAATGAATTTACTAAGTTAACTAAAGAAGAAAAAGATAGTATTGATAAATACTTAGATATGGTTGATGGAGTAGTATTTCCAGGTGGTAATAAGATTACTCCATTTGATAAATATTTACTTGAGAGATGTATTGAGAGAGATATTCCAACTCTTGGTATATGTTTAGGAATGCAATTAATGAGTTGTTTTAGAGATGATTTTCAAGTGTTTAAAATAGAATCTAGTATTAATCATTATCAAGATAGTGATGATGTATTAACTCATGGTATTAAAATTAATAAAGAATCTATTCTTTATAAAATACTTGGAGTGGAAGAGTTAAAAGTAAATAGTTTTCATAAGTATCATGTTAGTGAAAATGATTATTTTAAAAATATTGCTTATAGTGAAGATGGTTATATTGAAGGAATTGAGATGCCTAATAAAAAGTTTGTTGTTGGTATTCAGTGGCATCCAGAGATTAGTTATTCTTTTGACGAAAATTCTAAAAAATTAATTGATAGTTTTATTAATATTTGTAAAAGATATTGACATATTTTTTATTTGTGATATATTTAAATTACTAATAGGATAATATCTTGTAATAACTTTATTGATCTTGTAATAATTGTTATTACAGTAAATCTTATCATACCTATTAGGTCGAAATTACATTTTATTGGAAGAGAAGGAAAACTCTCAGTACGACATTGTGGCTAGACAAACAATGATAAAGTCGATGTTGATAGTAGAAATACAAAAAAAATCAACGGCCCCCTGTTAAACCAATGATATAATTAGTCTTATCAGAGTCAGTTATATCTAGAAAAATATAAGCTTATTGATTGTATAATAAGTCTCGCAGGAAAAGTAGTTCCTTAGTTATATTTTTGGAATACAAGTAATCATTGGACTTGTATTTTTTTTATTGACTTTTTTTGTATATGAGTATATACTTAAGACATATCCTAGATAAAAATAGCATTTCTCAATATATTATGGAAGTTATGAGATTAGAAGTAATCAAAATAATGGAAATAGTAAAAAAGAGAAACCGGGATTCAAGAGAATTAAGGATAAGCTATTAAAATTCAAATAACCAACAGGGAATGGACAAGCTCCATTTTAAAAAAAATAACGTGTCGGGACTAGGATATATGTAATTTCTAGAGAAAGAAAACTCTATTGATAAGTGTCTAATGTAGTTTAACTGATAATTAAACGGTTTAGATAAAAAAACTCGGATATATCGTGTGATATATCTTTTTTTTGCTTTTATTTTTATAATAATAATGATATACTAATATAGAATAGATAGAATAGAGAGAGTATGGTTGGTGATTAGTATGCTTATATATATTTTGCATAATGATAAATTTTATACTTTTCGTTTGCCAAAGAATGTATTTGGAGACTATGTTTTACATGATTATGATTCTAATGATTTTAAACGAAACCTTGTTAATGTCTCTAGTGTAGATGGTAGTTGGTACATCAATTCTAATATGAATGTTAGAATTATGGTCAATAATCAATATGTAGAGAATTGTAAATTAGAATATTACTCATATTACATGCTTGTTACTAGCCAAAATGAAAGAATCTTGGTTTATTGTATGCCAGGATATGAAGATAGTTATATTACTAAAACTATTGTACAAGAAGGAGCTTTTGTTGTCGGCAGAGATACTTCTTGTGATATTGTTTTTAATTCACCTAATATTAATCCTAAACAATTAGAGTTTACTTATAAAAATAATAAGTGGCTTGTCAAAAACTTAGGTGAGAATATTCCATTATATAAAAATGGTATACGTATTGTTAGTGATTATTTAGATGATTTTGATACTTTATTTATAATGGGATTAAAGATATGTATTTGTGGTAAAGTTATTTTTATTAATAATTCACTAAATAATGTTTCTGTTAAGACACAATTACTTGCTGATACTAGAGATGAATTAGTTACTGCTACATTTGATAGTAGTGGGCAAGTTTATAAAGACTTTTATAATTCATCAGATTATTTTTCTAAATCCCCAGTATTTTTAAAGAAGATAACTCCTTTAAAAATGATTATTACACCACCAGATCCTAAAGAGAAAAATGATGATTCTAGTTTATTAATGTCTATTGTACCATCTGCTTTGATGAGTTTGACTTCACTTCTTAGTGCATATTTCTCTGTTAGTAATTTCTCTAAAGGTAATACTGATAAAGAGTCTTTAGTTACTACAGTTATTATGTGTGTTATTATGCTATTCTTATCAATAGTTTGGCCTTTTGTAGAAAGATTTGCTGATAGAATACGTAGTATTGTTAAAGAACATGTACGTAAGAAAGTATATAGAAAATATTTACACAAAAAAGAGGAAGTATTAAAGGCTGCGACTAATGAACAAAAGTTAGCTTTAGTATTTAATAATCTTAGTTTGGTTGAATGCCAAGATATTATTAAAAAGAAGAGTGCAAATCTTTATAGTTTAAATGTTGAACAAGATCAATTCTTAAAAGTAAGACTTGGTGTTGGTAATGTTAGATTAGAATCTGAAATAGATTATCAAAGACCAGATTTTGTAAAAGATAAAGATAATTTATTAAATGATATTGATTTATTACTTGAAAAGTATAGATATATAGAAGATGCTCCATATGTATTTTGTTTAAAAAATAGTATAGCATTTATTAATAGTAGTAATGACTTTGATAAATATTTGAATGCTATATTATTGCAACTTGTTACTTTCCATGATTTTAATAGTTTAAAACTAGTAATATTTACATCAGATAATTCTAAACTTAATAATATTAAAAATATTAATCATTGCTTTAATGAAGATAGAAGTGTGAGATATTTTGCAACTAGTATGCAAGATGCTGAAACTTTATCTAGTCAAATGATTCGTATATTTAATAATAGAATAGATGAGAATGATCCAGAGAATAATATTCAAAGTCCATTCTATTTAATTGTTAGTGATGATATTGATAGATTTAAGAACTTAAAGATTATGGAGAAAGTTCTTCATAATAAAAAGGGTAATGTTGGATTTAGTGTTTTAGCTTTTTGTAATAAACTTACGGATATACCAGATGGTTGTAATTACTTTGTTGAATATACTGATAAAGAAGCTACTTTATTCCAATCTGAGATGGAAGAGAAAAATATTATGAAGTTTAGACCTGAGTTTATTACTCCAGAGGTTAATTTCAATGATTGTATTAATACAATTGCTAATATACCTATTAAATTAAATAGTGATGGTAGTCAATTATTACCTGAAAAGTATGGATTCTTAGAAATGTACAATGTTGGTAATGTTAATCAACTTAATTCTATTAGTAGATGGAAGAATAGTCAGATTACTAATTCTTTAGCAGCTCCTATCGGTATTGATACTAGTAATAATGTTCTTAGTTTGGATTTACATGAAAAGAAACATGGACCACATGGTTTAATTGCTGGTATGACTGGTTCTGGTAAATCAGAAACTATTATTACATACATCTTATCTTTAGCTGTTAATTATAGTCCTAAAGAAGTTCAATTTGTTTTGATTGACTACAAAGGTGGAGGTTTAGCCGGAGCTTTTGAAAATAGAAAGACTGGTGTTAAGTTACCTCACTTAGTTGGTACTATTACAAACCTTGATAAAGCTAGTATGAATAGAACTTTGGTATCTATTAAGAGTGAGTTACAAAGAAGACAAAAAGTATTTAATGAAGCAAAAGAAAGATTAAATTCTGGTGTTATTGATATTTATAAGTATCAGAAATTAGTTAGAGAGGGTTCTTTAGAGGAACCAATGAGTCACTTATTTATTATTTGTGATGAGTTCGCTGAGTTAAAAGCACAACAACCTGATTTTATGGATGAGTTAGTTAGTGCTGCTCGTATTGGTCGTTCTCTTGGTATTCACTTGATACTTGCTACTCAAAAGCCTAGTGGTGTTGTTGATGATCAAATTTGGTCAAATGCTAAGTTTAAGATTTGTTGTAAAGTACAAACTGCAGAAGATTCAAAAGAAATGCTTAGACGTGATGATGCGGCATATATTAAAGAGAGTGGTCGTTTCTATTTACAAGTAGGTTATGATGAAATATTTGTAAAAGCTCAATCTGCTTATTCAGGAGGAGCATATGTTCCACTTGATACAGTTAATCTAAATAAAGCTGGAAATGAAAGTATTGAGTTTATTGATAATTTAGGTAATGTTATTAAAAGTACTAAGATGTTGAAGACTGAGGTTTTAGAGAATGAAGACTTAGGTGATGAATTAAACAATGTTTTAAAATACTTAGTACAATGTGCTGATGAGTTAGGAATTAAGAATAAGAATTTATGGCTTGATAGTATTTCTGATCATTTATATATTTATGATTTATTTAAGAAATATCCTACTAAAGCTCGTAAGTATGTTATTAATCCTTTAGTTGGAGAATATGATGATCCAGCTAATCAAGCACAAGGACCAGTACAACTTAACATATCTGAGAAGGGTAATTTATGGATTAGTGGTGTATTTGGTTCTGGTAAAACGACTTTGATGGCCACAACTATTTATTCTACTATTATTAATCATGGTAGTGATGAAGTTAATATATTTATTATTGATTTACTTGCTGACTCATTGAGAGTATTTACTAAGGCACCACAAGTTGCTGATTATGTATCTAGTGCCGATCATGACAAGTTAAATAAATTATTCCATTATTTAGAACATGAAGTAGTAAGACGTAAGAAGTATTTTGCTGAGAGTGGAGAGGTATTCTTAAATGAAGTTAGAAAAGGTAAAGCACCATTCCCAAGTATTTTAGTATTCTTAAATGGAATGGATGTATTTATTGATCAATATGATGATTTATTTAATGAGACTTTTGAACAAATAGTTAGAGATTGTAACAGAGTAGGTATTTACTTTATTGTTACATCAACTGGTTATTTGAGTTCTTCAGTTGAGAGTAGTTTCTCTCAAAAGATTGCTTTAAGATATAATGATAATTCTGAATATCAAACTATATATAATGATACTAGAGGTATTATTCCTGCTACTAATGCTGGACGTGGATTAGTTGAATTAGATGTAGTTTATGAATTCCAAACAGCTTTAATATTTGATGATGCTAGATATGAATATAATTTAAATTATGTATTTAATAAATTAGCTAGTATGTTACCTAAAGCTAAAGGTATTCCTATTATGCCTAGAATTGTTAATTATGAATCTGTAAAAAATGATATTGTAACTATAGATAGTGTTCCTATTGGAGTAGAAATGTCAAGTAACTGTACATATAGTTATGACTTTAGTCATTTAATAAATATGGTTATAGCATCAAATGATAAGTTAAATGTTAGTTTTATGGGTGCATTGATTAAAGTTATGAAGAGACTTGATAATACTAAGATTATCGTATTAGATTCACTTGAATTTGATGAAAAGATTGAAGATGTTCAAATATATAATTCTAATTTTAAGGGATTATGTGCGGCTTTAAAGAAGAATATTGAAGAGAAGAAGAGTGCTGATCCTAATGCTGAAAAGATTATATTTATGATTAGTGGATATAAGAAGTTACAAAGTCATTTGAAAGAATTAAAGAAAGAAGATAGTGATGTTGTTACTATTGATGATTTGATTATTTCAAGTATTGGTGCTGAAAACTATAAGTTTATTATATTTAATAGTAGTTCACTTAGTAGTATTGATAACTGTGAGTGGAGTGATTATGTTGATGGTGGTAATGGTATTATTCTTGGACTTGATCCAGAAGATCAACATATTATTGACTATGAATCTAGTTATGAAGAAATGAAGTTTACTAAAGATACAGCAGTTGTTGTTGTAGATGGACGTAAGAAGAATATTAAATATATTAGAAATAGGAGTCGTGTATGAATGAGATATTAGTTACTGTGTTTGTCTTAGGACTAGGTGAGGAATATGATATATTTCTTCCTATAGGTATTAAGATGAGTGATGGTATTGCGATGATTCAAAATACTATTCGGGAATTAAGTGAAGATAATTATGTAGTACATGATGATGCTAAACTATATAGTTCTTTAGATGGAAAACTTATTAATTTAGAAAATGTTGTAAAGTTTTCAGGTTTGAAAAATGGGTGTAAAGTCTTACTTAAATAGTAGATTATTTGAGTATGATTTGTTATACTAAAATAGAATAGGAGGAAGAAAGTGGAAGAGAATGTTGAAGTTACTGAAGTAGAAGATGAAGAAGAAGAAGTAGATCCAGAAGAAGAAGGCATTCAATATGATCCTAATGTAAATGAGAATGTTGAAGGTCTTGAATTAGTTAATGAACATTTTGATGACATTGAAACATTTAAAATTGATGAGAATATGCCACCAGAATTAAAGGCACAACTAGAGAGATTTAATCGTCAGACAAATAACTTAAATGCTATTATGAATGCTGATGTTTCAGGAGATGATCCTGTACCTGATCAAGAGGACATGGAAGCAGAAGAAGAGTCTGATGGTGAAGAAGAAACTACAAGTTTTGAAATTCAAGAAGATGAAAGTGTCGAATTTGGTAATTTATTCTAATTTCCATTGACACTATTTTAAGAAAATGATATTCTATAACTATAAGATAAGGAGAGTGAAGTATTATGGCAGATAGTTATAAAAAAGGTAAATGGTCTGGTACTTTAAAAGCAGATTTAGCTGGAGATGCTAGTAAAACTACACCAACATTAGATAATGATTTTGATACTGCTTTAGCTAACTTAAAGAAAGTTCAAAAGAATGTAAACACTAAAATTAAAGATATTAAATCTCAAGTTAATGCTTTAAAGAATCATGCAGAAACTGGAAAATTTGCTACTAGCTACTTAACTAATACTGTAAAGAGATTAGAGAAAATGCATAATGAAATGGATGCTGCTATTAGCAAATTATCTAAAGAGGTTAACAACGCTCAAAAAGAAGAGTGGAACCGTTTAAGAAAACTATTATTAGAGTGGGAAGCTGCTCAAAAACAAGGAAATTAGGAGGAATAGTATATGGCAAAGAAAGCAAAAAAGGCTACTTATGCTTCAATTAATGAGAAGTATGCAAATAGCAAACTTAAAAAGATTGACAGCTTAATGGATGATCTTAGAGCTCTTATTGGTAAAAAGGGTGATGCTGCTGCTAAAAAGACTAATACTCTTATTGGAGCAGTAGAAGCTTTAAATGATCAAGCTTATGATGGAAAGGCTTTAACAACAGCATATAAGAGATTTAATGATACTACATTACCTACATTCAAAAACCAAGTTTATGCTATGGATTTTGAATTTAACGTAATTGATAAATTAGCTAGATAATTAAGTGAACAGTTGTTCACTTTTTTTGTGGAAAAGTATTGACATATTTATTTTATTAATGATAAACTTTTAACAACTTGGACAATGAATGATTAAAAGTAGTATTTTTTACTTAAATATAGAGAGTCAAGGTATGGGGTGGAACTTGGCAAGTAAAAAGATATGAATTACAGATCAGGAGTCTGGGCGGTTGTTACGTTATAGCAATATGAGTGTATGAAACAGTTCATAAATTAAGGTGGTACCGCGAGTTTTTCTCGTCCTTATTTATGAACTTTTTTTGTTTTTATACACGTGACATAAGATAAGGAGGAGGAGAAAAATATGTCAGAAATCAAATTCTACAAACATGAACAAATTCCAATGGAGATGCATAAAGTAAAGATTGTGCAACAATTAACATTATTACCGGCACATGAGAGACTTGCTAAGATGAGAGATGCCTACTTTAATACATTTCAGCTTCATAATGGTGATATTTTCTTGGATATGCTTACTGATTCTGGTGTAAATGCCATGAGTGATAAGATGCAAGCTGCTATGTTAGAGGCAGATGATGCCTATGCTGGTAGTGAAACATTCTATCGTATGAGAGATAAATTAGAGGAAATCTTTGGTATTAAATATCTTCTTCCAGCACATCAAGGAAGAGCTTGTGAAAATATACTAGCAACTAGATTTGTTAAAGAAGATAATTGTGTAATTATGAATTATCATTTTACTACTGCTAAAGCTCATATTACTAGATTGGGTGGTAGAGTAGAAGAGTTGGTAAAAGATGAGGGATTAGTATCTAAAAGTGATTTACCATTTAAAGGTGATATGGATTTAGATAAATTAAAAAAATGTATAAAAGAAGAAGGAAAAGACAATATTCCTTTTATTAGAATAGAGTCTGGTACTAATCTTATTGGTGGACAACCTGTTAGTTATGAAAATATGAAAGAAGTATGTAAGATTGCTAAAAAGAATAATATTCTTACAGTATTAGATGCTTCTCTATTACAAGATAATTTGTATTTTATAAAAACTAGAGAAGAAAAGATGAAAGATAAGAGTATTAGAGAAATAACTAGAATGATTGCAGATTTATTTGATATTATTTATTTTAGTGCTCGTAAGTTTGGATTTGCTAGAGGTGGAGGAATACTTGTTAGAGATGAAGAATTATTCCATTCTATGGAAGATTTAGTGCCTATGTTTGAAGGGTTCTTAACATATGGTGGTATGAGTGTAAAAGAGATGGAAGCTATGAGGGTTGGTTTTGATGAATCAATGGATATGAATGTTATATCTCAAGGACCACAATTTATTAAGTATTGTGTAGATGAATTAGATAAATATGGAGTACCGGTAATAACTCCTGGAGGAGGACTTGGTGCTCACTTAGATGCTAGTGTTATATGTAGTCATATTCCACAAGAAGAGTATCCAGCTGGCGCTTTAGTTTGTGCATTATACTTATGTGGTGGTATAAGGGGAATGGAGAGAGGTACTTTATCTGAAGAGCGAAATGCTGATGGATCAGAAAGATTTGCTTCTATGGAATTAGTTCGTTTAGCATTCCCAAGAAGAGTATTTACACTATCCCAAACAGAATATGTAATAGATAGAGTTAAATGGTTATATGATCATAGGGATATGATTGGAGGACTAAAGTTTGTTCATGAACCAAAAACATTACGTTTCTTTACTGGAAGATTAGAACCTACTTCTAATTGGCCTGAAAAACTAGTAGAAGCATATGAAAAAGAGTTTGGTAAAGATCAATAAAAAATTGTTGACAAATAAGTGTTAGGTGGCTATAATATATCTAGTCGAGAAAAAAGGAAAGAGATTTATATCCACCTGATCTGCGAATAGCGATAGGTCAAATGCCAAAGAAAAGATTATATTTTTATGGTGTTAAAGTGGATATATTTGTATATCCGCTTTTCTTATGTGATGGAGGTGTTACATATCGCAAAGGATAAGAATAACATGTTGATTAATGATCAAATTAAGGTTCCTGAGGTCTTAGTTATTGGTCCTAATGGAGAGCAAGTAGGTATTAAGTCTATTTCTGATGCACTAACTTTAGCTAGTTATGCTGCACTTGATTTAGTATTAATTAGTCCTAATGCAAATCCACCTGTTTGTAAAGTAATGGATTATAATAAGTTCCGTTATGAAAAACAAAAGAAGGAAAAAGAAGCTTTAAAAAGACAAAGAGCTAATATGAGTGAATTAAAAGAGTATCGTTTATCACCTGTTATTGATGTAGGGGATTTTGAGACTAAGCTTAGAAATGCTACTAAGTATTTAGAAAAAGGTGATCGTATAAAGCTTACAATACGTTTTAAAGGTAGACAAATGGCTCATACTGAATTAGGACGTGAAGTTTTAGAAAGATTTGCTGAGCGAGTTAAAGATTATGCGGATATTGATCAAAAGCCTAAATTAGACGGTAGAACAATGACTATGTTGTTAGTTCCAAAAAAAGATAATAAATAGTAGGAGGAATAAAATATGCCAAAGATTAAAACACATAAAGGTACTGCTAAAGTATTAAATAAAAGAAAAAATGATATTAAAATTGGAAAACCAGGTAGTAGACATAACACTGGTAGTAAAAGTGCAAGCTTCAATAGAGGTTGCAGAAATGGATCAAACTTAAGTAAAGCTGATCAAAATAGATTAAAGAATATAATTTAATAGAAATAAAATAGGAGGATGTTAAAATGGCAAGAGTAAAGAATGGAGCTGTTACAAAAGCTCGTCATAAGAAAGTTTTAAAAGAAGCTAAAGGTTATTTTGGTAGTAAACATAGACTTTATAAAACTGCTAAAGAACAATTAATGCATTCAGGACAATATGCATTTAGAGACAGAAAACAAAAGAAGAGAGATTTTAGAAAGTTATGGATTACAAGAATCAATGCTGCTTGTAGAATGAATGATATTAGTTATTCAAGATTTATCGAAGGTTTAACTAAGGCTGGTGTTGAAATTAATAGAAAGATGTTATCAGAAATAGCTATTAATGATCCAAAAGCATTTAGTGAAATCGTTAAAGTAGCTAAAGATGGTAAAGCTGGTAAGATTAAACCAATGACTGAAGTAGCTGGAGCTGAAGTTACTATTGGTGGAGGTAAGAAAACTACTACTAAGAAAGAAACTAAAAAAGCAGAAGTAAAAGAAGATAAAAAGGAAGAAAAGAAAGAGACTAAATCTGAAAAAGTAGATTATAGTAAAATGACTGTAGCAGAATTAAAAGAAGTTGCTGCTAAAAAGAAAATATCTGTAACAGGATTAAAGAAAGCTGAAATTATTGCAGCTTTAGAAAAATAAACATATTAGTGAATTTATTTATCTAGTGCCATTATGGTGATAAGTTTTAGAAACTAATAGAAGATTAAACGAAAAGGAGAAATTAAAATGACTGTTGTATCAATGAATTATTTATTAGAAGCTGGTGTTCATTTTGGACATCAAAAGAGAAGATGGAATCCTAAGATGAAGGAATATATCTTCACTACAAGAGATGATATTTATATTATCGATTTACAAAAAACTGTTAAAAAATTAGAAGAAGCTTATGAAGCAATGAAAGAAGTAGCTGCTAATGGTGGAAAAGTTTTATTTGTAGGAACTAAAAAACAAGCTCAAGAAGCTGCTGAAGAATGTGCTACAAGAACAAATATGTTCTTTGTTAATGAAAGATGGTTAGGTGGAACTTTAACTAACTTCAAGACTATCCGTTCAAGAATTAGAAGAATGGAAGAAATCGAAACTATGGAAAATGATGGTACTTTTGAAGCTTTACCTAAAAAAGAAGTTATTAAAATTAGAAAAGAATATGATAAGTTAAATAAAAACTTAAGAGGAATTCGTGAAATGAAGAGAATGCCTCAAGCTATGGTTATTGTTGATCCTCGTAAAGAAGATATAGCAATTAAAGAAGCTAGAATTTTAGGTATTCCTGTATTTGGTATCGTAGATACTAACTGTGATCCTGATATGGTTGATTATGTTATTCCAGGAAATGATGATGCAGTTCGTTCTGTTAAATTATTAATTGGAGTATTAACTAATGCTATTGCTGAAGTTAATGGTAATGAAGTAATTGATTATATTTCAGAAGATGATAAGAATAAAGCTGATAAAGCACAAGAAGAAGCACCTAAGAAAGAAAAAGAAGTAGTAAAGGAAGAAAAGAAAGAAACTAAGAAGGCACCTAAACAAGAAGAGAAAAAGGAAGAAGTTGTAGAAGCTAAAGAAGAAAAGAAAGAGACTAAAGAAGAAGCTAAAGGTGAAGATTTAGAAAGTTTAACATTAGCTGATTTAAAAGCTAAAGCAAAAGAAGCAGGTCTTAAAGGATATTCTACAATGAAAAAAGCTGAATTAGTTGAAGCTTTAAGTAAGTAATAAAATGGGGTGTTTTGATAACACTCCTTTTTTATTAAAATTATCTTTTAGAATAATAAAAAATAAGATATAATATTAAATGTAAATTAATAAAAGGAGGCACATTATGTATAGTGTAAGTGATGTAAAAGAATTAAGAGAAAAAACTGGAGCTGGAATGATGGATTGTAAAAAAGCATTAGAAGCTACAGAAGGAAATATGGAAAAAGCAATTGATTGGTTAAGAGAAAAAGGTATTGCAAAGGCTGAAAAGAAAGAATCTAGAATTGCTGCTGAAGGATTATGCCAAATTAAAGTTGATGGAAATGATTGTGTAATCGTTGAAGTTAATAGTGAAACTGATTTTGTTGCTAAGAATGAAGAATTTACTACATTTGTTGATGAAATAGTAGATGCTTTACTTAAGAGTGATGCTAAAACTATTGAAGAAGCTCAAGAATTAAAAATAGGAAAAGAAACTATTCAAGAAAAATTAGTAGCTTTAGTTGCTAAGATTGGAGAAAAAATTAGTTTTAGACGTTTTGAAAAAATTACTAAAGCTGATGATGAGGTATTTGGTACTTATAAGCATATGGGAGGAAAAATTGGTACTGTTGTAGTATTAAAAGGTGCTAATGAAGAAATAGCTAAAGATGTTGCTATGCAAGCTGCTGCTATGGCTCCAATTGCTGTTAATAGAGATGGTGTTCCAGCTGAAATGGTTGAACATGAAACAAGTATTATTAAAGAACAAATTAAAAACGATGAAAAGAATGCTAAGAAACCAGAAGATATTATTGAAAAGATGGCAACTGGTAGACTTTCTAAATTCTTTAAAGAGATTTGTTTAGAAGAACAAGATTTCATTAAAGATTCTGGAGTAACTGTTAAGAATTATGTTAAAAATAATGGTGGAGAAATCGTTTCTATGGTAAGATTTGCTGTAGGAGAAGGTATTGAAAAGAGAGAAGAAAATTTCGCTGAAGAAGTAGCTGCTCAAATGAATGCTGCTAAATAATAGTTACTAGGAGATTTTTATGAAAAAATTATTATGTTTACTTCTTTGTATAATTCTTTTAGCAAGTGGATGTGAAGTAAAGAAAATGGATGATGTTACTTCTGCTGAAGACTTTGCTAGAGAATACTCAGTATCAACTAAAAATCCATTTGTTTATGCATCACTTAATGATGTTTATGATATATTAGAAGATGGTACAGGTATTATCTTCTTTGGTAATTCTGATTGTGATGTTTGTAATGTTGGTGCAAAGACTATTACAGATGTATTAATTAAGAATAAGATTAAAGAAGCTTATTATTATAATCCTAAAAATATTATGGATGAGAATGGTAAGAAATATAAAAAACTTATTAAATTAATTAATGAAGATAGTGATGAAGAGATTAATTTTGATATACCTAGTGTCTTTATTGTTAAAGATGGTAAAGTAATTGGATATAATAGTGACTTGGGTACATTGAAAAATGAAGATATTGATTTAGCACTTGATAGTGATACAAAAAAAGATTTAAAGAATAAATATAATGAATTAATTGTTAATTTTAGAAAACAGTAGTGTAAAGTCTACTGTTTTTTTTATATTTGTTTGATATAATGGTAGTAGGTGATGATATGTATACAAAGTATAATTATGATGGGATTGATTATAGAGGAAAAGATACACAAATTAGAAATGATAGGGCTTTTGTAAATAATACTAAAGTTGTTAATGACTTTAAAGGTGTTGCGGCTAGTGCTAAGAGTATGAAGGATGTCAAAACTGAAACTGTTTCTCTAAATTTTACTAGAGATGCATGTAAAAATGATAGATTTGTTGGTGATTATCAAGGATATAATGGTGATGGTTTAGATATTATTATCAGTCGTGAATATAATAGGGGTGATTATGGTGTGGCAACTGATCAAACATATCATAGTAGAGATGAAGTAATTGCTGATTTAGAGAAGTTAAATAAAATATATAGTGATTATCCTGGTTTTACTTATTATAATCAAAATTTATATTTAGAAAATTATAAATATGATTCTATTCAAGTAGCAGGTTGTTGTCCAACTTCTTTTGCGATGGTTGCTACTTACTTAACGGGAGAGGATGTTTTACCTACTGATGTTATTGGAGCATTTCAACCTTATTGTTACGAAAGTGGTACTGATGTAACTGGAAACTGTTTTCCTGATGTTGCTAGTCAATATGGGTTAACTCCCAAAATGTTAGATTGGCATAATCCTGATGTATTAAAGGCTGAATTAGAAGCAAATCATCCAATTATTTTAAATGTATCTGCTGGAGACTTTACAAATAGTGGGCATTATATTGTTTTACTTGGAATGGATAAAGATGGAAATGTTATTGTAGCTGATCCTAATAGTGTTTCTAATAGTACTAGAACATACTCTTTAGATAGATTAATTAGTCAAACTCATGATATAGATGCTGCAGCATGGTCTTTTTCAAAGAACTAATATTAGTTCTTTTTTTATTTACTTTGAGACAAGTTTTGATATACTTATAATAGAGGTGAGTCTATGAACGATGATATTAAAAAGATAGATGAAGAAATCGAAAATTTAAAAAATCGCGGAAAACATGAACATGTGGAAGAAAAGGAAGAGAAAGAGACTGATACTAAGAAATTTGATATTGATAACTATGAAGAAGAAGTAGTTGAAGATGAAGATACTAAAGAAATTGAAGAGGTCAAAGAGACAAGAGAAGAGAGATTAAATAAGGAAGAGGCAGAAGAAAAAGTAGAGGCAAAAGAAGAGAAGAAAGAAGAAGAAAAACCAAAGAAAAAGAAAAAAATATGGCCTTTTATTCTTATTGGTATTATTCTTTTAATTATTATTATAATTGTAGTTGCTTTATTATTACTTAATAAAGGTAAGGAAGAAGTAGAAGTTGATACTAAGGATACTTTAAGTAGTAAAGAACAAAAAGAAGTTATTAATGGTTATGGAGAAGCAATAGAGAAAGTTATATCAGTTTATTATAATGATCAAAATGTTTTATTAAAATTTGATGATGCTGCTAAACTTGTTAATTATGATTATAAAGTTAAATGTAGTACTCATGAAGTTTATGAAGATGGTAAAGTTTATCTTAATAAATGTAAGATAGATGGTGTTAGTACTAAGTATTCTTATGGAGAAGAACAAAAAGAAATAGAATTTAATGAAGCTACTAGTTTTAAAGTTTATTATGATAAGACTAATAAGAAAGCTAGTTTAGAAAAGATTACTGGTGCTAAAGAATATATTGTTAATACTGGTGGTAAGTTTAGTGAAGTTAATCTATTATCTAAAAAGGATAATCTACAATATGTAGAATGGATGGATGAAGAGTATAAAACTCATGTTGCTGACTATACTACTGGAAAAGAAGTTTTAGCAAATATTACTTATTCATCTTGTCAGCCTATTCATAATAATAGTGGATATACCTCTTATGCAGTTGTTACTATTGGTGATAAATGTGCAATTTATAATTATGTAACTGGTGATAAGATAACTAGTACAGTTTATGATTACGCTAGAAGTTTCTTTGGACTTGGTGTATCAGGACCAGCTGAAGATATTCCTGCTTTAGAAGATACTAATAATGTTGTATTACAAAAAGGTAATAGTCAAGAAGTCGTTGATTTTACAAGTGGACAAGTTATTCTTTCAGGATATAATTATCTAGCTACTAGTGGTAATTATTTAGTTGTAGGTGAAGAGTATAATTCATTTAAAGAAATATATGATTTTGATGGTAATAGGTATTTCCAAAATAAGTATGAAAAAATATATGACTTAATAGATGGCAAATATATGTTAATTAATCAAGATGATCATATTTTACTTGTTAATACTAATGGTACCATATTAAATGATTTTGGCTCTAATGAGAAGTTTGGTTCATATAATTTTGGATTAAAATATAATGATGGAGTATTATTCCAAATTGGATATGAAGATAATGAAAATGATTGTATTGAATTAATTTATTCTAAGAGTAGTGGTAGTGAAAAGAAGACTACTATGTGTGGTGGTATTGCTAAACCTATATTGTATTTATATCCTAAGAAGACTACTAATGTTACTGTTAGTTTTGAACATCCAGAATATTTAGAAACTACTTATCCTAAATTTACTAATAAGTGGAGTGTTAAAGCTCATAGTAATGGTGACTTATATGATAAAGATAATAAGTATTATTATGGATTATATTGGGATGAGAAGAAAGTACATAGTGTTGACTTTAGTGAAGGTTTCTATGTGGAAGCAGATGATGCAATTGAATTTTTAGAAGAGAAACTTACATATATTGGTTTAAATGATAAGGAAAGAAATGAATTTATTACTTATTGGTTACCAGTTATGGAGAAAAATAAGAAGAATTTAGTATATTTTGAACTTACTGATGAGAGAGAAAGTTATAATAAGATTAATATTAGTCCTAAACCAGATACTTTACTTAGATTAGTAATTCATATTAAGAAAGTTAATAAGAAAGTGGATATTCCAAAAGAGTCTCTTACTCATACAGCAAGACGTGGATTTGTTGCGGTTGAGTGGGGAGGAACTACTTATTAATAATATAGACACAGTTTTAGCTGTGTCTATTGCTTTTTTTAGCTTTATATGTTATAATACTGGCGAATTGTGGTTGGGGTGGTATTATGAAAAAAGACGTTGATAAATTAGAAAAACAAATAGAAGCTTTAACAAATATTGTTAAGAAAGATGACCGAGAAGTTGAAGAAATGAAAAAGAAAGAATTAGTAGAGAAAGTAAGAAGAGCTACTACAGAAGAAAAAGTTGATACTTCAAAGAAAACAACTACTAGTAAGAAAAAGAATAGTGTTCCTAAAACTAAGAGTAATAAAAGAACATCTAAAAAGAATACTACTAAGAAGACTAATACTAAGAAATTAAATAAAGAAGTTAATGAAATACTTAATGATTTAGAAGAAACTAAGAAATTAAATGCTATTAGTGAGACTGATACTAGTTTTGTTACTAAAACTGTTAATGATTTAGAAGAAGAAATACGTAATTTATATGATGATAATACTTTAGTAATGAAACCTGTGGAAGATGTTAAAGAAAAGAAGAGTATCTTTAAGAAAAAAGAAAAAAATAATATTGAAAAGAAGGAAAAGTTTACTAAGATTAGTCCTGTTACTTCAGGAAGTGCAGTAATTGATAAGATAGAAGCTGTAGATGATAAGTTATTTAGTACTTTAACTAAGGTTTTATTTATTATTTTTATGCTTATGTTTATTTTTGTATGTGCTATGGTTTTTTATATTACAATTGCTTAATTTTTATCTTTGTATTATAATTTAATTATTAAGGAGAGATAAAAATATATGGATACTGAGACGTTAATTTTAGAAATTGATGAATTATTAGATAAGGCATTAGAAGCTTTAGAAAAAAGATTTGCTACTGTAAGAGCAGGAAGAGCTAATCCTTCTAGTTTAGATGGAGTTAGTGTTGATTATTATGGGTCTATGACTCCATTAAAGCAACTTGCTACTATTTCTGTTCCGGAAGCTAGACAATTACTTATTAAACCATTTGATAAGAGTAGTTTAGCTGGTATTGAAAAAGCAATACTTGCTTCTAATTTAGGATATAATCCAAGTAATGATGGTGAGACAATACGTATTATTATTCCTGAACTTACTGAAGAGAGAAGAAAAGAACTTGCTAAACAAGTTAAGGCTTTAGCAGAAGAAGCTAAAGTATCTGTTCGTAATATTAGAAGAGAAGCTATTGATGATCTTGAAAAGATGGAATTACCTGAAGATGAAGAAAAAGGTATGGAAAAAGAAATTCAAGATATGGTAAATGAATATAATAAAAAAATCGAAGCTAAATTAAAAGAAAAAGAGACTGAATTACTTACTGTATAGTAAGTAATTTTTTTGTTATAATAATTGTAGGTGATAGTATGGATAGAGAAGAGTTAGACTTGGCTGTTGAAGGTAGTTGTAGAGAATATTACAATTATTTAATTAATAATGATGAATTTAAGAGAGTTATTAGTAAAGTAGATAGTGATGAAAAATTAAATGATGATGAATGGTTATATATATTAGAAAGATTATCTATTGTTAGTTATAAGAGTTTACAAGAAGAAGAAAAAGTAGAGTTTGCTGATAAGTTCTATTCTTTAGTATGTCGTATTGGGATGAGAGTGTTTAAAAATAATTCTCATATGTATAATGAGTGCTTGAAGATGTTTAAGTTAATTGAGTTTATGAAAAATAGAGTAGAGATTGATAAGGACTTATATTTAGGATATGACATAGTAGATGATAATAGAGATGAGAATAGTTTAGCTATTTTAATAAAACAACATATGGAAGCTAATATTTTTAGGAATAATAGTGAATATTATAGTGATTGCTTTGAAGAATCTTTAGCTGGATCTATTAGTTCTAAAGATAGAGTTAGTATGAATGCTACTACATATAGTTATCAAAGAGAAAAAGAGCTTGTAAAAAAATATAAAGATGTGATATAGTATGACTACGGATATTTAGATAACTAGGAATAGTTATCTTTTTTGGGGGATAGGTTAATGAAAAGATTTGTTTTTGATTTAGATGGAACTTTACTTACAGGAAGTTTTGATTTTGAACATGAGTATTTTAAAACAGTTTATAAAGATGAAGCAGGTAGATTATTTGATAAGATGGGAGAATATTTAGATGAGTATGAAAGAACTTATCCTAGATATAGTAATGATACTTTAGCTTATTTTTTAACTACTAAGAGTGGACTTGTTTTTAATGATAAAATAATTAATGGTTGGTGTGATGCGATGAGTGTTGTGCCTGATAAAATAGAAGATAATATTTTTGAATTATTAGAACATTTAAAGAGTAAAGATTGTAGTTTAGCTGTTTTAACAAATTGGTATGGTAAGACACAAATACCTAGATTAGAGAAGGCTGGCATGCTTGATTATTTTGATGAAGTGTATACAGGTGATATGGTGTTAAAGCCTCATAAGAAGTCATATTTAATGGCAATGGATAGGTTTGCTAAAGAGGAATGTGTTTTTATTGGGGATAATGTTGATAAAGACTATATTGGTCCTAGAGCATGTGGTATGGAGTCTGTTTTATATGATAAGAATAATGATCATCATGAATCATTAGTAAAAGTTAAGAATATGAGAGAATTAATAAAAAAATATTAATATTTGACAAAGAATAAAAAAAGTACTAAAATAAAATGGAAATTTGATGAAGAAGTTATCTAAGTAGTTAATTTGAAACTCTTTACAGGAAATTATGGTCAGCGACTGAGAGCCATAGAAGAAAGGCAAATTAATGAATTTCAATAATGGAGTCAAATCGTGTTAGAGCGTTAATCTATTGAGGTAGTAGAAATACTATGAATAAAGGTGGTACCACGAGATTTCGTCCTTTGGATGAGGTCTCGTTTTTTATTTATATGGCTTCATAGCTCAGTCGGTAGAGCAACGGACTGAAAATCCGTGTGTCGCTGGTTCAATTCCCGCTGGAGCCACCAAATTGAATATAAGCTATAAGCTTTACAATAAAAGAAAGGAAGAAAATTATGAAAGAGAAACTTACTGAGATTAAGAAAGATGGATTAGAAAAAATTGAAAAGTCTCAAAGTATGGATGAATTACAAGAAGTTCGTAAAGAATTGATGGGTAAAAAGAGTGGTTTATCTGAAATATTAAAATCTATGAGTAGTTTATCAGTTGATGAGAAAAAAGAAATTGGTATGAAGACTACTGAGATTAGAGAAGAATTTACTAAAAAAATTGAAGAAAAAGAAGCTGAAATAATATCTAATAAGAGTGTTTTAAGTGAACCTATAGATATTAGTTTACCTGGAAAGAAGGTAAGTGGAGGAGCATTACATCCTATTACACAAATGTGTTATGACTTAAATGAAGCATTCTTATCACTTGGATTTGAAGTATATAGTGAAGATGATATTAGTTCTGAAAAGTATGCTTTTGATAATTTGAACTTTGCTAAAGATCATCCGGCTAGACAATCTATGGATACTTTCTGGTTAGAAGGTACTGAAGATAAGGAAGGTACTGAGAGATTATGTTTGAGACCTCATCTAACTGGTGGATCTGTTAGAAAGTTATTAAAAGATGGAGCTCCTGCTCGATTTGTATATCCAGGTAGAGTTTATCGTAATGAAACTACTGATGCTAGACATGAGAGAGCTTTCTTCCAATATGAAGCTTTAATAGTTGATAAAGATATATCTTTCTCTTCTGGAATGGTTATGATTAAGACTATTCTTGAAAAAGTATTTGGAAGAGAAATTAATGTTCGTATGAGAGAAGGATTCTTCCCATTTACTGAACCTGGATATGAAATTGATATGGAATGTTTAGTATGTGGTGGAAAAGGTTGCAAAGTATGTAATCATAATGGTTGGATAGAAGTTATGCCTGGTGGTGTAATTCATCCAAATGTATTAAAAGCAGCTAATTTGGATCCTAATGTTTGGACAGGATTCTATATTAATATAGGATTGGATAGATTAGTAATGATGCGTTATGGAGTAGATGATGTTAGATTATTCCATAGTGGAGATTTACGATTCTTGAAACAATTTAAGTAGGAGGGAGAAAATATGAAATTATCATTAAATTGGATTAAAAAATACATTGATTTACCAAAAGATATAACTCCTAGTCAAATAGCTTATGATTTAACACTTAGAACTGTTGAAGTTGAAGGAGTAGAAAATACTAAAGATAAGTTTCATGATATTGTAGTTGGAAAGATATTAGAAGTTAAGGATCATCCAAATGCAGATACTTTAAAAGTATGTATTGTTGATATTGGAGAAGATACTCCTAAACAAATTGTTTGTGGAGGATCTAATCTTTATAAAGACGAGCTAGTTGTTGTATCTAAACCAGGTAGTGAGGTTTATTGGCATGGAGAAGATCAATTAGTTAAGATTAAAGAAACTAAAATGCGTGGAGAAGATTCATATGGTATGATTTGTGGAGCTACAGAGGTTTACTTAGATAAGTTCTTCCCACCAAAAGATGAAAGAGAAATAGTTGATTTATCTGGAATAGATTGTAAAGTAGGAGATAATATTGCTGATGTTGTATTTATGGATGATACAGTATTAGAAATAGATAATAAATCACTTACTAATAGACCAGATTTATGGGGACATTATGGAGTAGCTCGTGAACTTTCAGCAATTTATAATGTTCCATTAAAAGAATTACCTAAGTTTAGTATTGATAAAGATTTACCAAAATATAAAGTAGAAATAAAGGAACCAGAAAAGTGTAATAGATATACTGCTACTGAAATAGAGGGGATTGATACACGTGAAGCTCCTCTATGGATGAAGGCTTTAATTATTAATGCTGGTATGAGACCAATTAATGCTATTGTTGATATTACTAATTATGTAATGATGGCAGTTGGACAACCTTCTCATGCATTTGATAGAACTCATGTTGAGGGAGAACAAATTATTGTTAGAAATGCTAAGAAGAATGAAAAATTATTATTATTAGATGAAAAAGATTTAGATTTAACTGTAGATGATTTAGTTATTGCTGATAAAGAATCAGCTTTATGTCTTGCTGGAGTTAGAGGTGGTAAGAAAGATTCAATTCTTCCTGATACTACAGGAGTATTACTTGAAGTTGCTAACTTTACAGCTAGTACTATTAGAAAGACAGATAAGAGATTTGATGAAAAGACTGATAGTGCTATTAGATATGAAAAAGCAATTGATACTGAAAGAGTACAAGAAGGATTAGAATATGCTTTATACTTAATTAAAGAAATATTTAAAGATAGTAAGATTATTGCTTTTAATGATGTTTATCCTATCAAGACAGAAAGATGTAAGATTGATATTGAACAAGATTTCTTAGATGTTAGACTTGGAAAAGTACTAGATAGAAAAACAATTGAAGGTGTATTAAAAGCTATTGGATATGATGTTAATTATAAGAGTGGAGTATATCATGTTACTGCTCCTGTATGGAGATCAACTGGAGATGTGTCTTTAAAAGATGATGTAATGGGAGATATTGCTAGACTTTTAAGTTTTGAAAGTTTTGAAGCTAAACCATTACCAGTAAAGTTTACTAAGGCAGTTAAACAAAATAAAGTGTCTTTAGAGAGAAATATTAGAGAGTATTTAGCTTTTAGATGTGGATTTAATGAAATATTTACTTATCCTTGGATAGATGATAAGTATATTAAAGCTAGTAAGATAGATATTTCTAAATCTGTTAAGTTAGCAACTCCACCAGCTCCTGAATTAGCTATTCTTAGAAGTTCGTTAGTTCCAGGTGCTTTAGAAGTTATTTCTAAAAACTTAAGATATTATAATGAATTTAGAATATTTGAAGTAGCCCAAGTGTTTGAAAAAGGTGAATATCATGAAAGTAGTGAAGATGAGACTCTTCCAATTCATAAGAAATTAATTACTGGTGCTATAGTTGGAAAGAATGCTAAAGATTTATTCTTTGAAGCTAAAGGTGTAATTGAAGATATGGCTAGCTTCAATCATATGGAAGAATTACATTTTGAAGTTAAGTCTCAACCTAGTTGGGCTGATAAAAATGCTTATTTAAATATTATGTTAGGTGATGAAGAAATTGGTGCTTTAGGACTTTTATCTTACTTTGCTATGAGTGAAGCTAAAATTAAGAGAGTAAATGTTGCTATATTTGAAATTAATTTTGATAAGTTAGTTCCATTTGCTTCTCGTACAAATGAGTTTGTACATTTACCACAATTCCCATTAGTTGAGAAAGACTTATCTATTATTGTAGATGAAGATGTTACTTGGGATAAGATTTCTAAAGTTATTAAATCTAAAGTTAAGAATTTAGAGTTTATTGAAGAATATCGTGGTAATCAAATACCTGAAGGTAAGAAATCAATTACTTTAAGAATACATATAGGTAATGATGATAGTACTATGACAAGTGATGAGATTAATAAAAAGATGAGTAGTCTTATGAATAGTCTTAATCATGTATGTGGTGCAGAATTAAGAGAAGAGTAGTCTTCTCTTTTAATTTTCTTTATTTTATTGTAAAATATACGTGTGGTGGTATTATGGACTTGAAAATTAACGGAGTAAAATATCCAGTTGTAATTGAAAAGAAGATGAAGAATCGTAATACTTATATTAGAGTTACTAAAGATTTAGAAATAAAAGTTACTACTAATTATTTTAGTACTAATAGATATATTGTTAATTTGCTTGAAGAAAGTTATTCAAGAATATGTGATATGTTAGAAGTACAACTAAAGAAAAAAGAAAATAATACAGGTTTCTTTTATTTAGGAAAAAAATACGAAGTAGTATATAAAGATATAGATGGTATTGAGTTTATTGATAATAGAGTATTTATGAGTCGTGATTTTGATATATATAAATGGTATAAGAAGCAAGCTAAAGTACTATTTTTAGAACATTTAAATAAGATATATGATAATTATAGTATTAAACTACCTAAGCCTAGTCTTAGAATTAGAAAGATGACTAGTAGATGGGGAGTATGTAATATTAAGACACATATTATTACAATAAATCTTGAATTAATTAAACGAGATACTAAGTATTTAGATTATGTTATTACTCATGAAATTGCTCATTTGAAACATGGTGATCATTCTAGTAGATTTTGGGCTTTAGTTGAGGATAATATGCCAGATTATAAAAAGTATAAAGAAGAAATGAAGGAGTTTTAATGGTAATTAGTAGTTGTGATAATGAGAAAATTAAAAAGTATAGTAAACTAGCTAAAAAGAAGTATAGAGATAGTTTAGGTCTTTATTTAGTAGAAGGTGAACATCTAGTACAAGAAGCTTTAAAAGTTGGAAATGTAGTTGATTTATTTATATTAGAGAATAGTAATTTATCCTATGATGGGACTTTGGTTAGTATTGATGTCATGAAAAAGTTAAGTACTATGGATACTCCTTGTAATATTTGTTGTGTGTGTAAAAAGAATAATAGTAATGAGATTAAAGGTAGTAGATTATTACTATTAGATGAAATACAAGATCCTGGGAATATGGGTACTATTATTAGAAGTAGTGTAGCTTTTAATATAGATACTATTATTCTTAGTAATAAGTGTTGTGATTTATATAATCCTAAAGTTTTAAGAGCAACACAAGGTATTTATAATTATATTAATATTATTAATATGGATAGTATGGAATGTATTAATAAAGTAAAAGAATTAGGTATTTGTGTTTATGGTACTGATGTTAATAATGGAATTGATGTTAGTGAATTAAGTAGGGAAGATAAGAGTAGTTTTTTACTTATACTTGGTAATGAAGGTAATGGTATAAGTGATGAAGTAAAAGCATTAGTTGATAAAAATATTTATATTTCTATGAATAGTAATGTAGAAAGTTTAAATGTTGGAGTTGCTGGTAGTATAATATTATATGAATTAGGAAGGTGATAGTATGAGTAGTACATTAGCTTTAGTATTAATAATTTTATTTGCTGCTTTAGTAGTAGTTGGATGTGTAACAGCAGGAATTATTATATTAATTAAGTCACTTGATAAAAAGGGTGATAAGTAATGGATAATATTTATATTGGTAAAATTGTAAGTACTCATGGTATTAAAGGTGAAGTTAAGATTATTAGTAGTTTTCAATTTAAAGATAAAGTATTTGTCGTTGGTAATAAGTTAATTATTGATGATAAAGAATATACTATTAGAACTTATCGTCATCATAAGAATTTTGAGATGGTTACTTTAGATGAATATAATGATATTAATCAAGTATTGTTTTTATTAAGAAAAAAAGTTTATTTTAGAAAAGAAGATTTAAAATTAGGTGCTGAAGATATATTAGATAGTGATCTTCTTGGTTACAAGGTATTAACAAATACTAAAGAAGAAGGTATAATAAAGGAAATATTTTATGCAAGTCCTAGTAATAAAGTAATTAGAATATTTACTACTAGGGAGTATTTAATACCTTATAGTTTAGTTAAAATAGATAAGGATAAAAAAGAAGTATTTGTTGAAATAATGGAGGGGATGTAATGATAATAGATATACTTACATTATTTCCAGAAATGTATAATGGGGTTTTTACTGAGAGTATTATTAAAAGAGCAGTAGAAGAAGATAAAGTAAAAATAAATATACATAATTTTAGGGATTATAGTACAGATCCTCATCATAAAGTAGATGATACTCCATATGGTGGAGGAGCAGGTATGGTTCTTACTTGTCAACCAATATTTGACTGTGTTAAAAATTTAAGAAAAGAAAATAGTAAAGTAATATTACTTACTCCAGATGGAGTATTATATAAAGAGAAAATGGCTTATGATTTAAGTCAGGAAAAACATCTAATACTTATTTGTGGTCACTATGAGGGATTTGATGAGAGAATTAGAAGTATATGTGATTTAGAAATAAGTATTGGAGATTATGTACTTACTGGTGGTGAAATACCTAGTATGGTATTAGTAGATAGTATAGTTAGATTAATTCCTGGAGTTATTGAAGAAGAGAGTCATTTAAATGATAGTTTTAATGATAATTTGTTAGATTATCCTACTTATACTAAACCTAGAGTATATGAGGGAATGGAAGTTCCTGAAGTATTAGTTTCAGGAGATCATAAAAGGATTAATGAATTTAGAGAAAATGAAAGATTAAAAAGAACTAAAGAGAGAAGACCAGATTTATTAGATTAGGAGGAATATTATGTATATTCTTGATAAAAAGTATGATAATAAAAATGTAATTATTGATAATACGGAAATATATAATTTACGTGGTTTTCCTATGGGTGATGGAAGAAGTTTCATGATACAAGGTAATAGTGTTAGTAATATTAATATTATGAATAGTGAACTTAATCATCCATTAGTTATTAGAAAAGTTTATAATCAATATTCTAGATTAGTTGAACTAATTACTAATTTATTATTAGATGATAATGACGATGATGGAGCAAGTTATAGAGAGGCATTAAATCAAATAGAGAGATTTAGAATTATCGTTAAAAATCAATATAGAGCTTTTTTAGAAAAAGAAGAACTTGCTTTTATGGGTAAACAGTTATCTATATTAAGGCAAGAAGCTGGGGTAAAGCTTATGGAAATACAAAATAGTTATGATAGATATATGGAGACATCTCGCAGAGGAAAGTGAGATGTCTTTTTTAAAATATATTGAAAATGTTTAAAATTAGTGTTATTCTTTTAATAGTAAGATAGAGGAGGAATAATATGGATAGGGCAGAGAGAAATCAAAGAGAAATGCGTATTATTACTGTAGTTGCTTTATGTGTTGCGGTTATTTGTTTAAGTGTTGCTTATGCTGCAATGAATCAAACTTTAAAAGTATCAGGAGAAGCTAATATGAGAGTTGCAGATTGGAGTATTCATTTTAATAATGTTAATGCTTCAACTACTGGAGTTGCTACTTATACTATGCCAAATGTTTCTAATACTCAATTAAGTGATTTTGGAGTAGTCCTTACTAAACCAGGTGATTCTGTTACATTTACTTTTGATATTGTTAATGATGGTGGTATTAATGCAGTACTTGGTACTCTTACTAAAGGTAAACCTGAATGTAGTAGTTTGACTAGTGATAAAGATGCTAAAATAGTATGTGATAATCTTATCTATACTTTAGAATATGATAATGGAAGTGCAGTAGAAGTTGGAGATACATTAGATAGTAATACTCATATGAGTGCTAAATTAAAAATTGCTTATAAAGATGGAGCAAAAGAAGTGCCTGAGTCTACTGTTAATATTAATGGGCTTGATTTAGTTCTTATTTATAACCAAGATTAAAGAAAAGAGTTCTTTTCTTTTTTTTTGCTTTATGGTATGATTTATAAAGATAGGAGGAGTACTTATGACAATGGATCGTAGTAGGCGTTTTAAGATTGTTTCAATCTTTATATTGATAATTGCGGTTATTGGTTTATCTATTGCTTATGCTGCAATGAGTGAAGTTTTAAGTATTTCTGGAACAGCTAAAATGAATAGTGCTAATTGGAAAATTAAGTTTGAAAATTTGAAAGCTGAAAAAACAGGTGATGCTACTTTTGTAGTACCTACTATTAGTGATACATCTCTTATGAATTATGAAGTTAATTTAACTAAGCCAGGTGATTCTGTTACATTTACTTTTGATGTTTATAATAATGGTAATATTGATGCAGTACTTGGTACTCTTACTAAAGGAAAACCTGAATGTAGTGGAGTTGGTTCTAATGGGGTTAATGATGCTAATATAGTATGTAATAATATTACTTATAATTTAAAATATAGTGATAATAATGTAGTTAAAGAAGGAGATTCTTTAGAGAAGGGTACTTTTAAAACAATGGTTTTATCTCTGCAATATAATAGTGATTCAACTAGTTTACCTAATGATGATGTTATAGTTAGAGGGTTAGATATTAATTTAATATATGATCAAGATTAGGAGTTGATTTTTATGAGAGATGAATCTTCTCGTATTCTACTTATAGAAATTTTACTACTAATTGTAAGTTTATGGGGATTATTTACTAGTCAATTTAATTTATTATTATATTTAATTCTATTAATAGTTCCTTTGGTTTTAACTATATATTTATTAGGAGTAGAAAAAAGAGGGGAAAGGCTAACCAAAGATAGTTTATTAATTCTATTGATTGGTAGTATTAGTTATTACTTAATTACTTATATTATTGGATATTTTAGTGGCTTCTTAAGAAGTGGATATAGTCATGATTTAGGAAGTATTATTTATAATATTAGTCTTTGGAGTATATTTGTAATAATAATAGAATTTATACGTGGTATTATTATAAAAAAAGGTAAATATTATAATAAATTAATATATTTTTCTATATTTGTATTTACAATACTTGAAGTAGTTACTAATATGTCTATATATAATATTATTAGTAAGATGGTATTATTTGATACTATATTTAGTGTTATAATACCTATTTTTACTAAGAATTTATTAATGACTTATATTTGTTATCATGCTGATTATAAAAATAATATTATTTATAGATTAATTATGGAATTACCTATATATGTAGTTCCTATAATTCCTAATATGGGAGATTATTTAAGAAATCTTATTTTGATGTTGTTGCCACTAATACTTATTTATTGGCATAATACTAGTTTTTTTAATAGTAGAGAGATTAAAGATGGAAAAAATTTGCATAAGAAATATGTTATAGAGAAAATTTGTGATATAATGGTTATGATAGTGCTAGTAGTTGTTGTAGTACTTGAAAGTGGTATCTTTAGATTTGTTGCTTTAACAATAGGTAGTGAATCTATGACTAGTACAATTAATAAAGGTGATGTAGTTATTATTGATAAGGGTAGTAATAACTATAAGGTAGGAGATATTATTGCTTTTAGAAAGGGTAGTCATATCTTAGTACATAGAATTGTTTATAAGTCAGAAAATGGATACAATACAAAAGGGGACTTTAATAAAGAAAAGGATAATTGGTTGGTTAAGGAAGACAATATAGTTGGAAAATATGTTTTTAAAGTTAATTACATAGGTTGGCCAACTGTTAAACTGAATGAATGGTTAAGTGGTGGTGTCTAGTATGGAAAAATTTAAATTTGTCAAAGATGAAATTGAATTAGAAAAAGAAGATCAAGCTAGGGAAGAAAAGAAGCAAGAAGCTTTAAAAGCTATAGATGAAAAAGAAGAGACTGAAGTAACTGAAGTAGTAGAAGAACCAACTGAAGAAGTTGATATTGAAGGGTTTAGAGTTAAGAAACGTCCTTATTTTGGATTTAAGGCAAGAGTATTTTTCTTCTTTATAGTTGCTTTACTATTCTTTGTAGGTGGTTGCTATTTCTTAGTTGAATCAGTTGATAAGAGCAAAAGTGATAAAGTTACTTATGATGAGGTAAGTTCTACTGCATATCAAGTATGTATGAAGAATGCTAGTCATTATCAAGATACTTGTCAAAAAGAAGGAAGAGCTTATATTTCTGAAGTTGCTAATACAATTGAGTCTACATTTAAATATAATGTTAATATTAGTGATGAAATAGAGTATAATGTTAAATACTATATAGAAGCTAAGACTAGTATTTTTGATAAAGATGATAGTACTAAATTATTATATTCTTCAGCAGAAAACTTAGTAGATAATACTCCTTTAAGTGGAGTTGGTAATAAGATTTCAATACTTGAAGATATTAAAATACCATATAAAAAGTATAATGACTTTGTATTAAGTTATAAGAGTAAATATGCTATTAATGCTGATGCTAAATTAGATGTTAATTTATATTTAGTAGAAGATGGTAAGAGTCGTAAGATATCTGGATTAAGTATGGATCTTGGTAGTAAGACATTTAGTATTAAGAAAGCTAATACTACTAATATTAAAAAAGTAGTAGATTTAGAAAATAATAGTTGGGATGAATATAATACTGTTTGTTTTGTAGTAGGAGTTATATTATTACTATGTAGTTTATTTGTTATTATTAAACTTAGTAGTTTTGTAAACAAGGTTATTAATAATAAGAGTAAATATCAAAGAATATTACAAACTATACTTAGAGAATATGATAGAATTATTGTTGATACTAAGGATGGATATATTGTTCCTGAAGATAAAGTAATATTAGAACTTGATAGTTTTAATGAATTAGTAGATGCTAGAGATACTTTAGGAAAACCAATTGTTTATGAAAAAGTAAATGATGTTAAGAGTCAATTCTTTGTAGAAGATGATAATAAAGTTTATAAATTTACTTTAAAAGAAGCAGATGTAGATGAAAATTAGTTTTCATCTACATTTTTTTATGTTATAATATGAAACTATGGAGGGGAAATTATAATGGTTGTAGAGAAAGCAGATCAATTTTTAAACTTACATAGTGAATATGAAAGTAAGTTAGTAGTAATTAATAGTTATTTTACTAATGCATTAATTAATTTAGAGAGTGATTCTAGTAAGGAAGCTATTTCTAATATGTTTAGAGATTTTTATCAAGTAATTGCTAAATTTACTGATGAATTAAATGCTGAAGTAAGTATGGATAAGAAATTAGAGATTGCGCTTAGAAGAGATGCATTTTTAAATAATTTAATAAGTACTTATGGAATAGAGTATAATACTAAAGAAAAAAGTGAATTTAAGAAATAAATCGTTGATTTTATTGTGTTTTAGTGTTATAATTTAATTCGTCTAGTGAAAACTAGTGCAGAATGATTCGCTGGTCAGATGATTATAATCATTTCAAGGTATATTTTTAGAGAGGAGAGCTAATATGAATATTATTGACAAAATCAATGAAAAACAAATTAATCCTAACGTTCCAGAATTTCGTGTTGGAGATACTGTAAGAGTAGACGTTAAGATTATCGAAGGTAAAAGAGAAAGAATCCAAGCTTTCGAAGGTACAGTAGTTGCTCGCCGTGGTGGTTCAGTAAGTGAAACATTTACAGTACGTAAAATGTCTAGTGGTATTGGAGTTGAGAGAACTTTCCCAATTCATTCACCAAAAGTTGCTGGTATCACTGTAGTACGTAAAGGTAAAGTTAGACGTGCTAAACTTAACTTCCTTAAAGGTATGGTTGGCGGATATCGTATTAAAGAAAGAGGACAAAAATAAGGCCAAAGCCTTATTTTTTTATTAGAGGTGTTGTATGGAAGAGAATAAAAAGAAAAGTTTTATTAGAGAATGGGGACCATTTATAT
Source organism: uncultured Bacillota bacterium (assembly GCA_946630315.1). Taxonomy (GTDB): domain Bacteria; phylum Bacillota_I; class Bacilli_A; order RF39; family UBA660; genus UBA3789. The sequence goes on from CAMOYT010000001.1 coordinate 59,790, forward strand.
TAATAATTATTATAATTTTAATTGTAAAGTTTTTTATAGTTACTCCTATTAAAGTAAATGGTGATAGTATGAATCCTACTTTAAAAGATGGAGATATTATGATACTTAATAGAATTGATTATAAATTAAATGGTTTAAATAGATTTGATATCGTGGTACTTAAAAAAGATGGAGAATATTTAATTAAACGTGTTATTGGCTTACCTGGTGAAGAGATTAAATATAAAAATAATAAATTATATATTAATGGGAAATATATAAAAGAGAATTATACTAGAAAAGTAAGTGTTGATATTGATGAAGTAATACCTGAAGGTAAATATTATGTTTTAGGTGACAATCGTCTTAACTCACTTGACAGTGAAGAATTTGGTCCGGTTAGTGGTAGTAAAATACTAGGTAAAACTAAACTAACTTTATTTCCATTTAAACATTTCGGTAATAAGAAGTAAGAAAGATATTTCTTTCTTTTTTTTTATGTGTTAAAATGATATAGGATAGGGTGATGATAGTGTATAAGGTTTTATATAATAAACAACTAAATAAAGATTCATGGGAAATGGAGATTAAAGCTCCATTAGTTGTTAAGAATTGTATGCCAGGACAATTTGTAATATTAATGGCAAAAGAAGATAGTGAAAGAATTCCTTTAACTATTTATGATTTTGATAGAAAAAAGGGATTATTAAAAGTTATTTATCAAGTTATTGGAGGATCTACTGAAGAATTAACTTATGTTAAAGATGAAATATTTTCAGTATCTGGACCACTTGGTAATGCTAATGAAATATGTGCTGATCCTAAGAAGTATTTAGGAAAGAGAATATGTTATATTGCTGGTGGAGTTGGTATTGCTCCTGTTTATCCACAGGTTAAATATTTAAAAGAAAATGGTATTGATTGTGATGTAATATATGGAGCACGTAATGTTGAATTATTATTGATACGTGATGAATGTGAAAAGATAGTTAATAAGATTAGTTATGCTACTGATGATGGATCATATGGTACTAAGGGATTTGTTACAGATATTTTGAAAGAAAGAATAAATGATTATGATATTGTTGTAGCAATAGGTCCTGTGATTATGATGAAGAATGTAGTTGCATTAACTAAGAAGTTTGGAATAGATACAATTGTTTCTATGAATCCACTTATGGTAGATGGTAGTGGTATGTGTGGTGCTTGTCGTTGTGAAGTAGATGGTAAGCCTAGATTTGCCTGTATTCATGGACCAGAGTTCGATGGATTTAAAGTAGATTTTGATTTAGCTTTAAAACGTATGAAAATATATCATGAAGAAGAAGCTGAAAAATGGGAAATGATGAAGAAAAAATTAAGTAAGGAAAAGAGATAGGAGGTAAGTATATGAACGATAAGAAAGTTAAAGGGAAGATACAGTCTCCTGAAGATAGAGTTACTAATTATAAAGAAGTAGAATTAGGATATACTCCTAAACAAGCTATTGAGGAAGCTAGTCGTTGCCTACATTGTGCTAATCCAAGATGTGTACAAGGATGTCCAGTAAGTATTGCTATACCTGAATTTATTAAAGCAATAAAAGAAGATAATTTAAAGAAAGCATACCAAATTATTACTGAGTCATCTAGTTTACCTGCAGTATGTGGTAGAGTATGTCCACAAGAGAAACAATGTGAGTCTTTATGTATAAAAGGACTTAGAGGAGAGTCAATTTCGATTGGTTCATTGGAAAGATATGTTGCAGATCAAGCAATTATTAATAATTTCAGTAGTGCTAAGCCTAAGACTAAGAATGGTAAGAGAGTAGCAATTGTTGGAAGTGGACCAGCTGGTCTTACTTGTGCAGGAGATCTTGCTAAAGCTGGATTCTCTGTTGATGTTTATGAAATATTACATAAAGCTGGAGGTGTTTTAACTTATGGAATACCTGAGTTTAGATTACCAAAAAGCATTGTAGAAAAAGAAGTAAATAGTCTAAAAAAACTAGGAGTTAAGATATATACTGATGTTCCTATTGGAAATGCATTAAGCTTAAATGAACTAAGTGAAGATTATGATGCAGTATTTTTAGGTACAGGAGCAGGGCTTCCTAAGTTTATGGGTATTAAAGGAGAAGATGCTAATGAAGTCTTTTCAGCTAATGAAATACTTACTCGTATTAATTTAATGGGTGGATTTAAGAAAGATGCTAAAACACCAATAAAGAAAGGCAAGAAAGCTTATGTAATTGGTGGAGGTAATGTTGCAATGGATGCTGTTCGTTCACTTAAAAGACTTGGAATAGATGCTCATTTAATGTATAGAAGAAGTGAAGAAGAATTACCTGCACGTAAAATGGAAGTTGAACATGCTAAAGAAGAAGGTATTAAATTTGACTTATTAACTAATCCTGTAGAAATATTAGTTGATGAGAACAATAGTGTCATTGGTATGAAAGTAGTTGATATGATGCTTGGTGAAATAGGAGAAGATGGAAGAAGAAGCGTAATAGAAAAACCTAAGAGTTTACATGAAGTTAAATGTGATATGGTTGTTATGGCTCTTGGTACTAGTCCAAATCATGGAGCACTTAAAAATAGTAAAATTAAATTAACTGATCGTGGTTTAATTGATGTAAATAATACTAAGACAAATCTTAAAAATGTATATGCAGGAGGAGATGCTGTCACAGGAGCAGCAACGGTTATACTTGCTATGGAAGCTGGAAAAAAAGCTGCTAAAGAGATTATGGAAGATATTCTATAATCTTTTTTTTGACAGTGGTTGACAACAACATTTTTTTTATTTTTTTAAAAGTATTGACTTTTTTTCTCAGTAGTTTATAATGGTATTAGAAACTAGAGAGGCGAGGGAAAATAATTTAAATTAGAATTTATAGTTATTATTGATATTAGAGTTTATCGATATAATTAGTTATTATGATTATTATAATAAAATTTATTAAGTAATTATGATAATTCGTTATATGTTAAATTTGATATTTTGATAATATTTAATTTTATGTTTATTTGTTTTTATTACTATAATATAGTAATTCGTACTTATGACTATGATTGTAATGATTATCTAGGCTGGTTTTATATAATTATGTGGAGAAAGAAAACTCCTCAGGTAAGTTGTATGTATTCACTGATAATGAATATATATAAGAAAAAACTCGGATGAATAATCTTAAGAATAAACAATAGCAACTGCTTTGATTAATCGGAGAAATTGAGGTTAATGATCGATAAGCAATGAAAAAAATTCTTACTGGCTATTGTGACATAATTATATGGGGAAGGAAAACCCCTTAAAGATAATGACGAAGTATTGAACGGATGCTAAACGTTATTCATAAAAAACCAATGAAAATTCTTTATCAGAGAATAATTCATCTACTAAATATAGAGTGATATATTTATAAAAAGTGTAGGATACGTTACTCCTATATTTTTTTTTGTAAATTAATTGCTGTAATATTGAAATAAATATTTATTATTGATACAATTTATATAGTATGATATTGGAGGTTGTTATTATGGAAAAGCAAACTTTTAGAGGAGCTGATAAAGTTGAATTCAACTTAGAAAATCATAATAAAAATAATTCTTTAAGTGGACTTGTTGAAAATAACAAACCAAGTAGTTTAATTGAAAGTCAAGATAATTCGAGAAAAGTTGAAGTTGAATCTGTAGACTTTAGTACTTTATTTACTAGTGAGATGGAACAAGGATTTAGTACTGTTAGTGATGCTGATTTAAAAAATGTTCAAATTTATAATGACAATAATAGTGGAGAGATATTATAATAGGGATATATTAATTTATTACTAGTTAGCCTACACAACCTAGTATAAAAAAGGGAAGGAGTTTTTTTATGAATATTTTATTGGGATTTATTAATATTGTTGTAGTATTTTCATTAGTAGTTTTAATTTCTAAATTATTTAAAAAAGAAGGTTTATTTGCTTGGATGAGTATAGCAACAATACTTGCTAATTTGACAGTATGTAAAATGATTGGAATATTTGGTGTTACTACTTCACTTGGTAATGTATTATTTGCTTCTACTTTTTTAGCAACAGATATTATATCTGAGAAGTATGGTAAAGAAGAAGCTAAGAGGGCTGTTTATTTAAGCTTGTTTTCTGGGATAGCTTTTATAATTATTACACAGATTACTTTATTATTTATTCCAAGTAGTGATGATATAGTTAATGAAGCTATGAAAACTTTATTTGGTATAAGTGTTAGGACTACTATTGCAAGTATGACGATGTTCTTTATTAGTAATATGATGGATATTTATGTTTATAATAAAATAAAAGATAAGTTTCCTAAACATTTGTGGCTTAGAAATAATGTTTCGACGATATTATGTAATTGTTTAGAGAATTATTTCTTTAATACATTAGCATTTGCTGGTATATTTAGTATTCCTGTTATCATTTCAATTGCAACAACAACAACTATAATAGAGGCAATAATTGCAGTATGTGATACACCATTTTTATATTTAGCTGTACATAAAAAGAAATAGTTGACTATTTCTTTTTTTATATATATTATAAGCAACTAGGAGTTACTTATGAATGAATGTTATGATGAAGAATTATATTTAAATAGTGAATATTTAATAGAGTATTATTCTAAATTAGGAGTTAAATATACTAATTTAGTTGAAAGAGAAAAGATTATATATGCAGATGTTTTTTATTACTATGATTTATTATTAGATAGAACTATTAAGTTACTTAGGAATATTGGGTTTAATAATAGTTTGGAGTATTCTATTGCTCTTAGTTATTTGATTGAATGTGGATATTTATCTAAAGATTTTGTGTTTAAGCCTGGGATTGATACAAACGAAATAAAGACTAAGATGGGTATTAGTATTATTGATGGAGTAGGATGTTGTCGTAATTTTAGTTCATTACATAAAGATATATTTGATAAAATGGATTTGTCTATTAAGCCTTTTTATTGTTACGAAGGAAATAATTTCTTTAAAAAGAGTAGAAAAAGAGCTGCTAATCATGTGCTTAATTTAGTTGAATATGATGATAATACGTATGGTATAGATCTTTATAATAATAATATGTTATATCATTTTAAAAATAAGTATTTTTTAAAGTCTATATCTAGTTATTATAGTGGTGATTTGAGATACAAGCCTTATTATGAATTAATGATGGGTGAAAGTAATATAGAAGATATTAAGAAGACTTTAGAATTATTTGATGAGTATTCTACTAGAAGTTTTATTTCTCCATTAGAGTATGAAGAGATTAAATATGATACTTCTAAAAGAATGAAAAAAGAAGAGGATTCTTTATATGATTTTTTTAATTCTACTAGTGATTTGAAAGAAAAGGTTCTTTGCTACAAACGTTGATATTACGTGGTTTCATTGACTTTTTAGCAATTTTATGATATAATGTGCATACCAATGGGGGTTGGGTGTTATGAAAAAGAATATTAAAAAGCGTTTTATTAAAATGCTTACTGTTTTTGTTGTTGCAGTGGCATCATTTAGTGTATTCGGTTATACAAATGTTTATGGACAATACAACTATTATAGTAATAAAGCAATTGTTGATGTCTTACAAGATGTTAAATTAGAAAGTGAAGAAGCTAGTAATGTTACTGCTAGTCTTGCTAGTGGTAATACTTTTACTAGAAGTTATACGCAAAATGTTAGTTATGTTAGTGGTAATAGTATTAGAGTTGGTGGAGTTACTAAACCTCTTATGAAGGATAATGATGGTAGTCACTTCTATTTAACTCATAATGCTAATGGAGTATATGATGGTAATGGACTACCTTATATTGATTTTAGAACTGATTTTAATACACAAAAGACTTTAATTTATGCTCATAGTTCTAAGAGTGGTAATGGACCTTTCCAAATGTTACAAAATTATCATAATAATCCTAACTTTTATAATAACAATAAATATATAACTATTAATTATAATGGAAATACTTATAATTATTTAATATTCTCAGTATATGTATCTACTGCTAATTCAGAAGAAGATGAAGGATTAGAATATTTCCACAATATTTATTATAATTCTAATGACTGGACTAATACTTTAAATAAATATAAAAGTAGAAGTGAATATGATACAGGAGTTAATGTTAATAGTAATGATAAGATTTTAATATTACAAACTTGTAGTATGGACAATACTTATTATGAAAGATATTATCGTTATAATTTATTAGTAATGGGTAAATTAGTATAAGAATAGATTTTCTATTCTTTTTTTATACATATTATTCTGAATATATGTTATAATCATCTTATAATGTATAATAGGTGATAGTGTATGAAAATATATTTATATTTAAGTGATAAAATCGAGGTTTATTTTTTACCTAAAGATATTTCTGGTAGTTATAGTTTTGATTTTGATGAAAACGAAGGATCTAAATTAATTAATATTAATGCAGTAGATCATAAATGGATATTATATTCTACTGAGGATTCTACAATTATTTCAAATAATTCAATTGTAAGGGAAGTTGAATTGGTACCTAATAGTTTTTATTTTTTAAGACGTAATAATCAAAATTTTATTATATATACTACAAATACTAATGAAGATTTTTCTGGTACATATTTATATAATGAGAATATAAAAATTACTATGGGTGAGGAGAATCCTACTCTTTCTATTAATATTCCTATTTTAAAAGATTATAGTTTTTCTATCACATATCAAAGTAATAATAGATGCTTGTTACTAAAAATAAATAATGGAGTGTTTTATCTTAATAAATTAGCATTAAGTGATCAACTTACATATATTAGAAGTGGAGATGAATTATCTCTTTTTGGAGTTAGAATGGTTTTTATTGATAAGATGATTATAGTTTATTCTATTCCTAACTCTTTTATATTAAATGTTCAAACTTCATATGTTTCTCCTACTGTTATTAGAAATGTAGATGAAATTCAAAATATAGAAGTTAAAGATAGAGAATTATATAGTGAAAGTGATTATTTTTTTAAATCTCCTAGACTAAGAAGGACTATTGAGGAAAAAGAAATTGAAATGAGTGATCCTCCAACAAATAATGATGGTGGTGACTTGCCTTTCATTTTGACACTTGGACCAATGATGACTATGGCTTTAACTTCTGCTGTTACTTTATATACTTCTCTTTCTGGTCTAATGGATGGTACAGCTGATTGGAGTAGCAGTGGTTCTGGGGTTGTTGTTGGAGTTAGTATGCTTGTTTCAACTTTATTATGGCCTATTCTTACTAATCTTTATAATAAGAGATATAAAAAGAAAAAAGCCAAAGAGTTGTTAGTTAAATACAGTGCTTATATAGATAAGAAGAGGGAGGAATTATCTGCTGAACAGTTAGTTCAAAAAAACATAATTGTTGAGAATGTTATTCCTATTGAAGAATGTGTTAAAAATATTGCTAACGGACATATGAACTTTTGGGATAAAAGAATTGATCAAAATGATTTCCTTGTAGTTAGAGTTGGTACTGGCGATGAAAAACTAAAAGTAGATATTGATTATCCTAAAGATGGATTTGATATAGATGAAGATGAGTTAAAGAAAAAAGTAGATGACTTAAAAGAAGAATTTAAATATATAAAAAATGTTCCTATAGGTTATTCCTTATATGAGAATTATGTTACAGCTATTATGGGAGCAAGAAATAAAGCTATTGCTTTTACTAATAATCTTATTGTTCAGTTATTATCATTTTATAGTTATGATGATTTGAAAATTGTTGTTTTTACAAATAGAAAAAATGAAAAGAAGTGGGAATACTTAAAATATACTAATCATAATGTTAGTAATGATAAGTCATTTAGATTTTTCTCATCATGTGAAGATTCATGTGAAGTAGTTTCTCAAGCATTATATCAAGAGTTATCTCAAAGAGTAGAACAATTACAAAGTCAAGAAAATAAGGAACAGAAAATCTTTTATAAACCTTATTATTTGATAATAGTTGATGATATTGATATGGTAAAGAAATATAAACTTATCGATGTGATTACAGAATTAGGAGTAAATATTGGTATGAGTTTATTGATACTAGAAAATAAACTTAGTAAATTACCAAGTTTATGTAATAACTTTATCAATTTAGGTGATAATACTTCTGATATATTAAAAAATTCTTATGATAAACAAGAACTTCAAAAGTTTGTTGATGAAATAAATTATAGAATTGATTTAATGGGAATTGCTAAAAAGATTGCTAATATTCCTATTGAGATGGATTCAAAGAATGGTGGAGAAGAGACTTTACCTGATGCTATTAACTTTTTGGAAATGGAAAATGTTGGTAAAGTTGAACAATTAAACATCATGAATAGATGGAATACTAATGATTCTACTGTCAATTTAAAGGCAGAAGTTGGTCTTGGTCCAGATGGTAAGTTTATGTATTTGGATTTACATGAAAAAGCTCATGGACCACATGGACTTATTGCTGGTATGACAGGTTCTGGTAAGTCAGAGTTTATCATTACTTGGATATTATCTTTATGTATGAATTTTTCTCCTGAAGATGTTGCCTTTATATTAATTGACTATAAGGGTGGTGGACTTGCTTTTGCGTTTGAAAATCAAAATGCAAGGTTGCCACATCTAACAGGTACAATTACTAACTTGGATAAAGCAGAAATTAATAGAACTTTAGTATCTATAGATAGTGAAGTTAAAAGAAGACAAAAAGTATTTAATGAAGCGAGAGAAAAACTAGGTGAAAGTACTATTGATATTTATAAATATCAGAAATTTTTCCATGAAGGTAAATTAGATGAAGCCTTACCACATTTGTTTATTGTCTGTGATGAATTTGCGGAGTTGAAGGCACAACAACCTGACTTTATGGATAATCTAATTTCTGTTGCTCGTATAGGTCGTTCTCTTGGTGTCCATTTAATACTTGCTACACAAAAGCCTAGTGGTGTTGTTAATGATCAAATTTGGTCTAATACTAAGTTTAGAGTATGTTTAAAAGTACAAGATGCTTCTGACTCTAATGAAATGTTAAAAAGACCAGATGCGGCATCACTTAAACAAACTGGACGTTTCTATTTACAAGTAGGTTATGATGAATACTTTGCACTTGGTCAATCTGGATGGTGTGGTGCTAAATATTATCCATCTGATACAGTAAAGAAAACTGTAGATAAGAGTATAAATATATTAGATGAAACAGGTAAGATTATTAAGACTGTTCAAGCTTCAAGTGGTGCAGAGAATCAAACTAAAGAGGCTCAAGGTGAACAATTATCAGCAATACTAGATGAAATAATTAAGACAGCAAAAGAAACTAATAAATTTGCTAAAAGATTATGGCTTGAAAATATTCCAGCTATTATTACAATTGATAAAACTATGGAAAAATATCAATTCCAAAAGACTGAATATAAATATGATATGGTAATTGGTGAATATGATGCACCTGAATTACAAGATCAAAAGCCTTTAATATATAATCTATTAGATGATGGAAATACAACAATTATAGGTACTGATTCTTTGGAGTCAGAAACTCTTGCTGTTGCAATCTTATATAATATTATTAAATTTTATAAACCAACTGATATTTCATTCTATATATTTGATTTTGGTTCACAAAATTTCCTTAAATTTACTAAAGTACCTCATTGTGGAGGAGTTGTATCATCTGCTGATGGTGAGGGATATACTAACTTAATAAAATTAATTAAAGAGGAAATTAAGACAAGAAAGAAAATATTATCAGAATTTGGTGGAGAATATATTGAATATGTAAAAAAGAATCCTGATAAAATGCCAGTAATGGTAAATATTTTAAATAACTATGAATCTATAAATGAATATGATTTAAATTTTTATGAAACATTCTGTGAGATTATTCGTGATTCTGAACGTTATGGTATTGTATTTATTACTACATCAAGTGGAGTTAGTTCAATTCCAGATAGAGCTAAGCAATTAATGCCTTTTGGTTTAGGTTTAAAATTAAAAGATCCAGGTGATTATCAAGTATTATTTAATTCTAGACAAAAGATTGAACCTAGAGATATCTTTGGTAGAGGTATTTGTAAGAATGAAATTTTACATGAGTTCCAAACAGCTTTTGTTTGTGAAGAAAGAACAGAAGAGACTAATTTCTTACTTCAATTATTTGAAGAGATACAAAAGAAAGGCTATACTCCTGCTAAGAAAATTCCAACTTTACCAGAACAGGTTATGGTTGATGATATTAAGAGTAAGTTAAAAGGATTAGCTTCTATGCCAGTAGGAATAGAAAAAGGTACACTTAATATTAAGAGATTCAATATGCTTCAAGAAGTTTGTAAGTTGGCTATATCTCCAAAACTAAAATATACTAGATTTTTTGTTAAAAGTTTTATTGCTGAAGCAATTTTGTTAAAACAAAATGTTGCTATAATAGATCCATTTAAAGAATTAGCTTTATTTAATGGCAAAGTATTTAAATATATTGATGCTAATTTTGATGCGGAACTTGATGCTTTAGTAGAATATTCTAAAGGTGAAAATGTTAAAGAAACAATCATTGTTATATATTCACTAGATAAATTATCTGCTATGTTAGAAGATCCAATGAAAATAGGAACATTCTTTGATGATATTAGTAAGAATGATAAGATAAAAATATTATTAGCAGATGAAGTCAATAAGCTAAAAGATTTAGTATATGAATCATGGTTTAAGTATGTTGATAAGAGTCAAGGATTATATATTGGAAGAGGTGCAGAAGAACAATCAATACTTAAAATATCTTCTTATGGTAAAGAGTTATCTGAAGCATTACCTAAGAATTATGGTATATTTATTGATGAAGGATCATACTATATATCTAAACTTATAGAGTTTGAAAGAGAAGAGGTTGATGAAGAAGATGAATAATAAAGTAATGATTAAAGCAATTATTCCTTCGATAGATAAAGTGTATGATATTAAAATACCTGTTAATGAACTTGCTTGGAAGATTAATAAATTAATTGTAAAATCAATTTTTGACATGAATAATATTATGTATAATATAAAAACTGATAATTATGTAATGATTAATAAAGAAACTGGAAGAATATATAAAAATAATGAAATAATTATTGATACAGATATTAGGAATGGTACAGAAATTATTTTCTTAAAAGAGGTTTAATGTCAAGTGAACCTCTTTTTTTGTTGAAAATAATATGAAATATATTATAATTATAATAGGTGATAGTATGGATGATAAAGAAAAGATTTTGAGACTTTATTATAAAATGGGGTCTATACAAAGTAAAATTACGGAACTACAAAATGATATTAATACATTAACACAAGTTTTAGATAATAATTTTTCTATTAATGACAAGACGGTTTATAAGGATACTATAGAAAGTAATAAAAATATTGCTAGTGGTGTTAAGAATTCAGTTAATACAGTTAGATATTATTTGAGGAGTAGTTTATGATAGAAGTAGATATAAGTAAATTAGCTGATGTTATTGCAGTATATGAAAACTATATTAAACAAATGGATGATAATAATTTTCAATTAATATCTGAATATAATGCTATTAGAAAATATTGGCATGACCAAAAATGTATTAATATGTATAGTAGTTTTGATTTAGAAAAAAATAGAATAATAAGAAATGCTGATAATTTAAAATATCAGCTAAAGTTGTATAAGTATATAAGAAGTGAGTATTCTAAATTAGGAAATAAGATATCTTGTAATTTAAGGAAAAAAGATGATGTACTTGATAAAGTTAATATAATTATTAGATGTTTAAATTCTATTATTAATAAATATGATAATTTAGGTGATATTAGTTTCTTTTCAGGTGCCTATATGATTAGAGCAGAGAGAAGTTCTTTGGTTAAGTTATTAAATTCATTTGAGAATATTAGAGATGGCTTAACAGAAAAATATTATGAAATAAGTGAAATAGAAAATCAAATTTTAGAGATGAATAGTAGTATAAAATTAGAAAATTTTTCTTTAAATAATTATGAAAGTGAGGTATAAAATGTTGGATGATGAAATAGGAATGCATGTAGATGATGTAAAAAAACATTTATATGTGATTGAGTCAAAACTTTCAAAAGAAGATAAATTATATAACTCATTATTAGAATTACAATCAGATGCTAAAGAAGCATATAAGTCAAGAAATGGCAATGTAATTGATGTTCATAATGCTAATATCTCAGAATCTGTAAATATTAAAAAGGCAAATTTAAAAAGTTATAAAAAATATATTGAAAAAATGGTAGTAAGTTATACTAATACTACGAATAAGGCGATTGACAGTATAAAGGAAATGAAACGTAAATTAGATAAAAAAAATATTTACAAATAAAAAAATATAATTTATACTTAAATAGAGTAGGAAAGTAAAACTAACCTATCTAAAATTATTTTTAAGGAGAGTGAATTAAAATGGCAAATGAAACTTTGTCACCAAGACAAGCTAAGCAAATTGGTAGTCAATTCGAAATGATCGTTAATCAAGCAGTAAAGGAAATTCAATCTAATTTTACTGAATTCTTTGAAGACATGGGAAGAGAATGGGAAGACCATTATGCTGTTGAACTTTCAAACAAATTAAAAGATGCTATGCAAGAAGTTACTACACATTTACAACAAAACAGTAATGCATTTGTTTCTACAGTTTCTGAAATTGCAAAAGCATATGCTACTACTGGTGGTGTAGCTGCTGTTGTTATTGCAAGCCCAGTTATTGCTGCTTTAAACATTGTTTCTAACATCAAAGAATCTTTTGATGGAGATATGTTCGGATTTAAGAATGTTGATAGTTCAGATAAAATTGCAACTGCTATTACTAAATTAGTTAGCAAATTAAATTCTACTATTAGTGAAACTAACAGTAAAATTAGAGGAATTAATGCATTTGGTAATGAACAAGTTATTGCTAACTTAGCTATTTCAGGTGGAGAAGTTATCAGAATTTTACAAGATGCTGTAAAACAAGTTGAAACTTCTACAAAGAAATCTTTGGGAGAAGCTGCTGCAGCTTACAAGAAAACTGGATCAAGTGCTACAGATGCTGCAAAAATTCAAACAAAATAATCTATTTGATTTTGCATAAAAACTATTTCTTGAAAGAAATGGTTTTTTTTTGTGTAAACTTTTGATATATTTGTACGTTTATATTTTTTTTTATGCTATACTATAAATGATGTAATGTAAAAATATGAAAATGGAGTAAGTGAGGAAAAATATGGGTACATTTGTAAGAGATAGAAATATAAATACAGGTAGTATTGGTAGTCAAGGAAGTAGTGTTCAAGGTGGAAAGGTTTCTAGTTCTAATATTGATTTTTCTGAAATAGCTCGAGGCGATTCTAACATCTCTTCTGGTGATGGGATGTCTAGTACTGTCGATTTTGGAGAATTATTTTCAAATGCTCCAACTAAAGAAAACGCTGTTAGTGTACGAGATTTGACTGCTAATCAAACTGTAGTTACTGATAGCAGTCAAGCAGGTACAACTGCAAGCTCTAGTGACTTGTCTAATGATAGACAACATGATGAACAAATTAATGTAAATAGCGGTACTGCAACAAAAAATAGTACGACAAAGTCTGATAGTACAAATGTTAGTACAGGACCTA
>CAMOYT010000002.1 GCA_946630315.1 uncultured Bacillota bacterium
AGAAACGATCCTTGTCCATGTGGCTCTGGTAAAAAGTATAAACAATGCCACGGAAAGTAAGCAATATCAACGATTTGCGAAAATCTAAAAGTGAAGAAAAGTGAAAAAATGTGAATTAGATACCTTGAAAAATAATTAAAAAGACCAAAGAAGGTCTTTTTTATATTTACAAAAATGAAATTATGATATAATTAAAACATAATAGAAAGGAGTAATTGAAATGGAAGAAAAGAAAAAGAGTAATGTAGGATTAATCATACTTGTGGTTATTTTATTACTAGCATGTGCAGGAATGGGTGCATTTATATTTGTCAATAAAGATAAATTAACTACTAAAGAAAATAGTTCAGTAAATGAACAAATGAAAAATAAGAATCAAAAAGAAGCAGAAGAAAGTGTTACATTTTCTGATAGCGAGTTAGAAAAATATGTTAATTATATTTCACCAGTAAGTATTGGACCATCAGCGGCAATATATAATGCTGATACAGTAACTGCTAAAAATCTTTCTGCAGCAAAGAAAATAGAATATATTGGATCAAAAGTATATGCTAAACACACATCAACATCAGATTATCAATATAATATAATATCAGAAAGTGATGTTAAAAATGCAGTAGAAGAAGTATATGGCCCAAACACTTATGAAAAAGCTACTTTTAATTTAGGATGTGGTGATTATACTCTTAACGAAAGTGAAAAAAATTATTATTCTAAAACTGGATGTGGTGGAACCACTGCAACATTTGTAAGCAATATTGTTACTGATTATAAAGCTACTAAGAGTAAATTAGAAATTACTACTGCCTATGCATTTTTTGATGGAATGACAAGCAAGATTTATAAAGATTATAATAAAACTATTTCTTTAGATGACTATAACGGTGGTAGTACAGAAGAAACAAATGCATATTTAAAAGAGTATGTTAAAACTAATAAAGATAAACTAAATACAATTGTTTATACTTTTGAAAGTACTGATGGAAGTAATTATTACTTTACAGGATTTAAAAATAATAAATAATAGATTTGAAAAAAGTGATATTTTAATCACTTTTTTGTTTTTAAAAATGTCATTTTGTACTTGACTATCCTATATTATCGCTTTTCTTCCTAGAATATAGAAGTGTGGAAGTGGTAAGAAATACAAACAATGCCACGGAAAGTAGTATAAAATAAGACTAGAAATAGTCTTTTTTTTCTTACTGTAAGTTATGTTATAATCAATATAGGAGTTGATATTATGGATAAATTATATTTTGAAATACCATCAATTAATAGAAAAGAAGATATAGTCGAATATATTAATGAATTTGCTGAATATAAATCTGATCTCAATGGAATAGGTTCATTAGATAAAATATTAGAAGGATATACTTTTGAAGAAGCTCTAGAAAGATGTTTAAATATGAAAGATAAAACCTATGCTGAAAAAGTAGGAAGATGTCCAGGAAAGACATTCTTATTAATTAGAGAAAGCGATAATAAACTAATCGGAACATTAAACCTAAGATGGGATTTAAATGAGGCAATGCAAAGATTTGGTGGTCACATAGGTTATGGAATTAGACCAACAGAAAGAAGAAAAGGCTATAACAAGATTAATCTATACTTAGGTATGATTGAAGCTCAAAAAGTAGGACTAGAACGTGTAATGTTAGACTGTGATGTAAATAATATAGGATCAGATAAAACATTAAAAGCACTAGGTGGAAAATTAGAAAGAACAGAAATAGACCCATCAGATGGAATATTAACAAATGTTTATTGGTTTAATGTAAAAGATACTATTAATAACTATAAAGACATATATGAACCAAATATCTATACAACTAATAAGACTAAGTAGTATAATTTACGTAAATAATACATGGAGGAAATATGATAGAAATAAATAATGTTTCAAAAGAATTTGAAAAAGAAATTGAACATGGTAAAACAATAAAATTCTATGCTGATGATAATATCTCATTTGAAGTAAAAGATGGAGAAATACTAGGACTATTAGGACCAAATGGAGCTGGAAAAACAACTTTACTTAGAATGATTGCAGGAATAATGAAACCAACTAAAGGAGAAATACTAATAGATAATAAAAGCTATGATACAGATGAAATAGAAGTAAAGAAAAGTATATCTTTCTTATCTGGTAATACTAAACTATATAAAGATATATCTTGTGTAGAATTATTAAAAATGTGTGCTGGCTACTATGAAATGGATAAAGAAAGTATAAATAAAAGAATAGAAGAAGTAGTAAAAAGATTTGATATGAATAGCTTTAAAGATCAAAGAATAGGCAATCTATCAACAGGACAAACACAAAGAGTAGGAGTAGCACGTTGTGTTATGCATAATCCTCATAACTATATACTAGATGAAGCAACATCAGGATTAGATATAATATCAAGTCAAGTAATATTAGACTTTATAAAAGAAGAAAAAACTAAAGGTAAGTGTATAATTTATTCAACACACTACATGGAAGAAGCAGAAAATATCTGTGATAGAGTAGTCTTAATAAATAAAGGTAAAATAATCGCAATAGGAACTCCAAAAGAAATAGAAAAAGATACTAAGACTACCAATATAAGAGATGCCTTCTTTAAATTAATAGGAGGTGCAAACAATGAAATGGAATAATATTAAAATAACTATATTTAAAGAATTAAGAGGAATAATAAGAGATAAAAAGTCTCTTCAAAAATTAATTTTATATCCTCTATTAATACCCCTAATAATAGTATTATTTGGAGTATTATTCGATTCAATGAATGATGCTAACTATAAAGTAGGTATTAATTATGATCTAAGTACTGAAGAAAAAGCTATTATAAAAGATTTAGATACATTTGCCACAAAGAAATATGATAATAAAAAGGAATTAGAAAAAGCTTATAAAGATGGAGATATAACTGCTTATATTATAAAGAATAATAGTATATATACTATATATACAGATGTATCTCAAAATAGTGGTGAAATAATAAATCAAGTTGCAACTGCTTACCTAGAATCTTATAACAAAGTATTAGGAACAAAATATTTAATAAGTAAAAACGTAGATACAACTAAAGTATATAATACTATTACTATAAAGAATGAATCACTAATAGAAGATGATTTTGATATAATGACAACGCTAGTATTTAACTTAGTAATGACATATATTATTATGATAGTAGTAATGGTATGTGTAGTAGTAGTAATAGATGCTACATCAGGAGAAAAAGAAAGAGGAACATTAGAAACTATTCTAACATTCCCAGTAAAAAGTTCAGAATTAGTATTAGGAAAATACATAGCCACATCACTATTAAGTTTTATCATAGGAACAATTTCTTATCTATTATCAATCCCAACATTGATAATAGGAAAAGAAGTATTTAAATCATATGAAGATATAGTTTTTATAAGTAATATAAGTACAGTATTATTAGTAATATTTGTAATACTATTAAGTGCTCTATTATCAGCAGGAGTATGTATGGCTCTAGCTGGTAAAGCTAAAACATATAAAGAAGCTCAATCATCACTACAATTTATAACAATACTACCAATGATACCTTACTTCTTAAAGTTTATGGAAATAGATAATTTTATCTTTAATCTAATTCCAATTGCTAACTGTGGTGGAGCATTAAATGATATAGTAACAAATAGTATAAAAATAGATACATTATTAACAATAATAATAACTACTATTATCTATACAGTAGTAATATTAATCTATATATCAAAACAGTATAAAAAAGAAGAAACATTGTTTTTATAAGAGCATCAAATAGATGCTTTTTTAATCGATTATTAAAAAAATAAGCTAAAAAATTATCATTTTATAGTATAATTTAACAGGGAGTGATTATATGAAAAAGTTAATAGTAGGCCAATCAGGAGGACCAACAGCAGTAATAAATGGAAGTTTAGCAGGAGTTTATATTGAAGCCAAAAAGCAAGGTTTTGATAAAGTATATGGAATGCTAAATGGTATAGAAGGACTACTTCAAGATAAAATAGTAGATCTAGATGAATATTTTAATGAAGAACATAATTTAGAATTACTTAAAAGAACACCATCTTCTTTCTTAGGTACATGTAGATTTAAACTAGGAAAAGTAGAAGATCATGAAGATTTATATGAAAAGATATTTGAAGTATTAGACAAACACAAAATAGACTCATTTATCTATATAGGTGGTAATGATTCAATGGATACAGTAGAGTCATTATCTGATTATGCCAAAGATCATGGTAAGAAGCAAAACTTTATAGGCGTACCAAAAACAATAGATAATGATTTACCTATAACTGATCATTGTCCTGGATTTGGTAGTGCTTGTAAGTATATTGCAACAACATTAAAAGAAGTTATAAGTGATAATGCTTGCTATGGAGACACTAAAAAAACAGTAGCAATAGTAGAAATAATGGGAAGACATGCAGGATGGTTAACAGCAGCAGCTTCATTAGCAAAAGATGAGACATGTCCAGGTGTTGATGCTATCTATTTACCTGAAGTTTCATTTGATATAGATGCTTTTGTAAAAGATGTAGAAGAATTACTACAAAAGAAATCAAATATAGTAATTGCAGTATCAGAAGGAATTAGAACAGAAGATAGAAAATTTGTCTGTGAACTATTAGATACAAATTTACAAACAGATTCATTTGGTCATAAAGAATTGGTTGGATGTGCAGATGCCTTAGGAAGAATTCTAAGAGACAGACTAGGAATAAAAGCAAGACCTATTACTTTATCTATTCTACAAAGAGCAGCTTCCCATCTAGCATCTAAAACCGATCTAGAAGAAGCTATTGAGTGTGGAAAATTAGGAGCTAAATTAGCCTATGAAAATAAGACAGGAAAAATGGTAGTAATGACAAGAAAACCAGGTAAAGAATATAAAATTAAGTATGAAGTATTTGATGATATTCATAAAATAGCAAATGTTGAAAAGAAAATACCACTTGATTGGATTGATGTTGATAATAATTATGTTAAAGATGACTTAGTAAAATATTTAAAGCCATTAATTCTAGGAGAAGTAGAACAAATATATAAAGATGGTATTCCACAACATTTAATAATGAAATAAAGCCTTTAGGCTTTTTTTATTTATGTTATAATAAAAATAATAGGAGTGATAATATGTCTATAATCGCAAGCTTTGCTGTACCTCATCCACCTTTAATAGTAAAAGAAATAGGTAGAGGTAGTGAAAATCAAATATTAAAAACAATTGCTTCATATAAACAAGTAGCAAAAGAAATAAAAGAATTAGAACCAGAAACAATAATAATATCATCTCCTCATACAAAATGTTATACTGACTATTTTTATTTATCATCAACAACTAAAGTAGAAGGTTCATTTGCAACTTTTGGAGCACCACAAGTAGAATTTAAAGAAGAAATAGATAAAGAATTAGTACAAGAAATAGAAAAAATTTCAAAAGAAGAAACTTTTCCAGCCGGAACAATAAATGAAGCAGTAGAATTAGATCATGGTACTATGGTTCCACTATACTTTATTAGAAAAGAATATCCTAATTGTAAAATAATAGTAATAGGAATATCACAATTACCACTAGATATGCACTATCATTTAGGAAAAATAATAACAAAAGCAGTAGAAAAGTTAAATAGAAAAGTAGTATATGTTGCAAGTGGAGACTTATCTCATAAATTACAAGAGTATGGACCATATGGCTTTATAGAAGAAGGACCAATTTATGACAAACGAATCATAAAAACATTACAAGAAGCTAACTTTAAAGAACTATTGGAATATGATGAAGAATTCTTAGATAAAGCAGCAGAATGTGGACATCCTTCATTTACTATTATGGCTGGTACCTGGGATAAAAGGAAAGTAAAAGCAAGTTTCTTATCACATGAAGATATAACAGGAGTAGGTTATGGCATATGGACTTTCTATCCACAAGAGGATGAATATGTCCTTTTAGCAAAACAATCTATTACTTCATATATCAAAGAGCATAAAAAGCTAAAAGTACCAAATAATCTATCAACAGAACTACTTAATAATCAAGCCGGAGTATTTGTCTCAATCCACAAAGATGGTTACTTAAGAGGATGTATAGGTACATTCTTACCAATGCAAAATAATATAGCAGAAGAAATAATAGAAAATGCTATCAGCGCATCTACAAGAGATCCAAGATTTGAACCAATTACAGAAGAAGAACTAAAATATTTAGAAATAAATGTAGATGTCTTAACACCACCTGAAAAAATAAATTCTAAAGAAGAATTAGATCCAAAAAGATATGGAGTAATAGTAGAAAAAGACTATAGAAGAGGATTACTATTACCAGACTTAGAAGGAATAGACGAAATTGATGATCAAATAAATATTGCTAAGCAGAAAGCAGGTATATCAAAAGAAGAAGAAGTAGATCTTTATAGATTTGAAGTAGTAAGACATAAATAATTACTTAAATTACAAAAAAGTAATTAATAATTACAAAAATAAGATATAAAACACATAAAAATAAATAATAGTAGCTAACTAAAGTATATGATAAAATATAAAAAAAGTAGGTGACTTTATGAGACTAGAACGATATAAATATCTTCTTGCTTTAATAGACTCTAAAAAAAATAAAATAAGTATCATTAAATTTTTAAAAAAAGATAATAAACTATATATGTATGATTTTTATCTACCAAAAGAAAATCAAGAACTATTAGAAGTAAAATCTATAAATGGAATAGAAATATCCTCAATTATAAATAAAGCAAATGAATCTGATTTTTATGATGATTATCAATTAAGACAATTTAATATAGATACATCTAAATCTTATGAAATAACATTTACTAATGGCAAAACAATAGACTTATTAGATGAAAATATAGAAAGTAATATTTTTTATAAGAATCATGATATAAATGAAATTTTAGAGATGTCTGAAGATGTAGAAATAAAAGAAACAGAAAAGACCAACAATACTATGCTAGATTATGCAAGCACTAATATTAAGTCACTATTAATAATTATCTCTAAAATGCTAAAAAGCGATAAAGACAAAGAACTATTTCAAAACTTATTTATAAATTTTAATGAAGTAAATGATAACTATAATAGCGTTAATGAAAATTTAGATATATTGCTATTAAGCACAGAATTACTCCTATTAGGAGATAAAATAAATAATATTCCTAATTATTTAGAACTTGCTATAAAAAATAGTATGAGCTTTGATTTTGGAAGCGAAGATATAAGAAAAACAAATAATTCTATATTAACTGAAGGAAAAATTGATTATAAAAAATTAATTATTATGATACGTAATTGTATTGCTCATTCAAATTATAAAATATTAGAAGATGGAAGAATTAAATTTTATAATGAAGGAAAAAATAAATTAGAAGTAATTGCTACAAAAAATAATATAACAAAAATCTTTAATTATATTTTTAATTATCATTTTCTAGAAGGTGTATATCCACTAATATATTTAGGCACTTATAATAATGATAATGCACCATTTAATAAAAATACAATTAATGACTTTTTAGATAAAATAGAAGTATATGACTTAGGTAATTATCAAATGAAACAAAGCTCTAATAGAGAAAAACAAGATAACTTAGATACTATTTTACCTATAGAATTAGCAGGAATAAAAGAAATATCTACTAATAATATTTATAATACTTATATGGACAAAGAAGCTTTTGAAAGAAAGACAAAAGAATTAATAAAAAATCATTTAATAATAGAGGAAGAACCTCATTTTAAAAGTTTGACTCAAGAAGATATAAATTTTATTTTCAATAATATTAGTGAGCTAGGAGAAGACTATTTTTACAGCTTATCTCAATCTTCCCAAATAGAAGTAATTAATAATCTTATATATCAAAAATATGCTAAAGAATACTATATTCAAAAAAATATCCAAGATATTATAAGTACTAATCATTATAGTAATGATAGCTTAAAAAATAAAGCTTCTAAATATATAAACTATAAAACTAAATTAGAACTTTTAATAACAACATTACTAAATAATATATTCTTATTCTGTTATAATCAAAATAAAAGTAATCAGGATGCATCAAGCATCATATTCCCAATGACAATATATAATGATTATCTAGAATCAAAAGTATCTACTTTTTACAATATAACAACAGAAGCACAAGATTATAAAGTAATCTATAATATATTATTAAAAAGTGCCTCAACTCATGCTTTTCAAGAAGAAGATTTTGAATTAATAGATGATAAGATCAAAGAAACCAGAAATAGACTATATAAATTAAGAAATGATATAAGTATGGCTGATAATATAACTGCAAATAAATATAAACCAGAAGAATTAGAAAAAGTAAATCAAGAAATATTAAAAAGAATAAGAGATTGTCTAGCTCATGGAAGATTAAAAGTAGAATTAAATTCTATTAATAGTATTGCAGAGGCAAGAATTGAGATAATAGATGAATATAATAGCCAAGTACTATTTGAAACAACTATAACATTAGAAGAACTACTAAATACTATTAATAACCAAGATTTTATTAATTCAATATTAAATAATAATAAAAACTTTGAAAATCATAAAACTATATAGGAGGTTAATATGAACATAAAGCCAAAAAAATTAAATAAAGGAGATAAAGTAGCAATAGTATCATTATCTAGAGGACTACTTGGAATGCCCTTTTGCAAGCATGAATTAGATTTAGGTATCAAAAGACTAGAAGAATTCGGTTTGGAACCAGTTATTATGCCTAATTCGTTAAAAGATATGGATTATCTATTTAATCATCCAGAAGAAAGAGCAGCAGACTTAAAACAAGCCTTCTTAGATGACTCAATTAAAGGAATAATCTGTGCTATAGGAGGCGATGATACTTATAAAACATTTGAGTATTTAATGGAAGATCAAGAATTTATTACTGCTGTAAAAGAACATCCTAAAATTTTTACAGGCTTCTCAGATACAACAAATAATCATTTAATGTTAAATAGATTAGGTCTATCTACATTCTATGGCCCATGCTTTTTAGTAGATATAGCCGAATTAGATAAAGAAATGTTACCATATACCAAAGAGTCATTTGAAAGATTTTTTAAAGAAGAAAATTGTTATGAAATAAAATCAAGTCCAATCTGGTATAGTGATAGAGCAAGTTATGGAGTAGAAGAACTAAATAAACCAAGAATATCTCATAAAGAAGAACATGGTTATGAAACGCTAAATGGAAGTGGAGTAGTATCAGGAAAACTATATGGTGGATGTATAGAAAGTATTTATGATGCCCTAACTGGAGAAAGATATGGTAATGAAAATGAAATATATGAAAAATATCATATTTTACCAACAAAAGAAGAATGGCAAGAAAAAATATTATTTTTAGAAACTAGTGAAGAAAAAATAAATAGTGATAAATTAAAACAAATTTTATTAGAATTAAAGAAAAGAAGTATTTTAGATCTAGTAAAAGGAATTATCATAGGTAAACCAATAGATGAAACATATTATGATGAATATAAACAAGTATATAAAGAAATATTTGCGGATATAGATACACCAGTATTATTTAATGTTAACTTTGGACACTCAGTACCTAGAGCTTTAATTCCATATGATGCACTTGCTGAAGTTGACTATGATAATAAAAAGATCTTTATAAAATCTAAAATATTTGAAAGTGAAGAATAATGATATACATAACTGGAGATACTCATGGTACTTTCTCAAGACTTCTAGCACCAACAATTGAAAAAACTAATAATAACTTAGTAATAATTCTAGGAGATGCTGGAATAAACTATTATTTAGATGAGAGAGATAAAACAAAAAAAGATTATCTAAATAATCTAGGTATAAAAATATTATCTCTTCAAGGAAATCATGAAGAAAGACCAGAAAACATATCAACCTATAGAGAAATAGATATGTATCAAGGAAAAGTATTTATAGAAGATGAGTATCCTAATTTAATATTTGCTAAAAATGGAGAAGTATATAATATTGAAAATAATTCATTTCTAGTAATAGGAGGAGCATATTCAGTAGATAAATACTATCGTTTAAGAAATCATTTAAATTGGTTTAAAGATGAACAATTATCAAAAAAAGAACAAAAACATATCTTAAAGACAACTAAAGACTTAAAAGTAGACTATGTTCTATCTCATACATGTCCATATAAATACATTCCAAGAGAAGCTTTTCTACCAGGAATAAACCAAGACTTAGTAGACAATAGTATGGAACACTTTCTAGATAAAATAGAAGAACAAGTAGATTATGATAAATGGTATTGTGGACATTATCATATAGAAAAAGAAATAGATAATTTAGAATTCATGTATCATGATGTAAAAGTATTAAAAAAAAGTAAACATTAAGTTTACTTTTTATAATTCAATAATTTTTGGAGTATGATCTAAATCTACTAAGTATTTATCTATTAAATCACTAGTTTTAAACTTTATATGAGTAGTACTAATACCAGTATTACAAGCAAAAAAATCATTACTAGCAACTTCTTTATCTAATACAACTTGAACAATCTTATTAGTATCATTAAAAATACTCATAACAGAAGCATTACCATAACTGACACCTAATATATTAATCATATCATCTTCACTAGCAAAAGATACTCTAGCACATTCCATATTCTTAGCAAAAGTCTTAGTATCAAACCTTTTATTTGCTGGCATAACTACTAAGTAATATTGTGTTTTCTGTCTATTACATAAAAACACAGTTTTTCTTATCTCTTCTCCAAGTACTTTACTAATCTCTTCACATTCACTCATAGCTTCACTAACATCATTAGTAACACCCTGATACTCAATATTAAGTTTATGTAAATAACTAAATACTTTTTCTTCTAATTCATTACTATAATTACTTTTCTTATTAAATATCTCACTAATATACATAATATCTACTCCTTTTAAGCAATTATATTAGTATTTTAATAAAAACACAATAAAAAAGACATATATAATATGTCTTTACTTATCATTTGAATAACTAATAGTAGTATCTATCATTTCAGAATTATCTATATTATTATTGCTATTATTATCTTTATTAGTATCTTCAACTATTACAGTTTCATTCTTACTACCATTCTTAATTATAATAGCAATTACAACACTAATAATTAATAGTAATAATATAACTATAACTATTAAAGGAATAATATTAGTATCGTTACTAGCAACCGCAACATTTTCACCACTAATAGTAGCCTTAGTTAAGAAATAATCAGAACAATGATCAATACTTATTTCGACATAACCATTAGTAACTTCTACATCTTGATTCATAAATGTAATTTTGTTTTCATTACCATCTAAGAAATATAAATGTAAGTTATCACCATCAGTATATTTATCTCCCACATATATTCTTAAAATAGTATTTTTAGGCAAGTCACCACTATGAGAAAAGTTTAAATAAACACCCTCTCGATAATCAGTTAACTTCTCCAATTGATTCTTATTACTTGCTGTAAAAGATAAATCTAATTTTATATTATCTTGGTTATTAATATTCTTACTATTAATCATCCAAGAATATAATGTTTTACTATCTTTTTTCATAATGAAATAAGCATTCTTATTAGTCTTTTTAATCTTTTGTAATTGTTCACTTGTTAATATATCATTATCTTTTAATGTAATAACTATATTCTCTTTAGATTCACTAATAGCATCATCTAAATCACTTAAGTAATATGTATCATCTTTTCTAGTAACTGTAATCGTATAAGTCTTTTTACTACCATTCTCAGCAGTACATACGACTTGGAATACATTATCTCCTACTTTTAAAGTCTTTTCTCCAGCTCCACTAACAGAAGCTTTAGAGTCAGCTGCTTCAGCAATTATTTTTATTTTATCAACTGAATTCTTAACAGTAACAGAATAACTATTATTACTTTTAGAAACTAACTTATAACCAGATACTTCTATTTTCTTCAAATTATTATTAGCTGATTTATTATTTTTATTATTAGTAACAGGATTAGTTGGTTTAGTAGTATTATTGTTATTATTGTTGTTATTGTTATTATTAGTAGGTGCCTTAACAGTAACTGTAATAGTAGTGCCTCCAGTTATTTTTTCTTCATCAAAAGAAGCAACATCACTATATACAACATTAATAGTAGCAGTACCAACAGCTCCAGCTTTTACTGTAATTGTTTGTGTATTGTTTTCAACCCATATAGAACCAGCAGATACAGTCGCAACACCGGTATTAGAAGAAGAAATATTAATTCTTCCTACTGCGTTATTAGCAGTAATTGAAAAAGAGGTACTTCCATTAGGTGCTAAAGATATATTTTTAGTAGATACACTAATAGATCCACTAGCTTTAACACTAAATGGTAAAATAATTAAACTAAGTAATATAACAAGTATTAATTTATTTAATCTTTTCATCTATATACCTCCATTCATTATAATATTTTTAATTCTAACATAATCAAGAGCTGATATTATTTCATCTCCGTTAGCATCTGCCGCCAAGAGCTCCAGCATACCAGCAATTATATTAGTTCCCATAATATGATTTTTAACTTTAACATAATCTAGAGCTGAAATAGAACTATCTCCATTTATATCACCTCTAACAACATTAGTATATGTATAAATTAAATCATCATTTTTATAAATCTTTGTAATACAACCAGTATAGATATATTCTTTATCTCCCATATCTACTTCAATTCTATAATTACTTCCTGCCTCGAAATATGAAAGATATTTTTCCAATGTAGTATTAGGATCAACCTTATCTATAATCATTACTGCATCATCTACTTCATAATGATTAATTTCAAAGTCCCTTTCTTCAACCCATTGTGCATATAAGTCTAAAGTATAACTACCACCATTACTTAAATTACCTAATCTCTCATTAACATCATATCTAGAACCAGAACCATCTTCTTTACTATTCCAATATGCAAATTGGTATCCTTCTTTAGTAAATTGATTTTCACTAACATTTATACCTTCTCCATAATGATATACTTGATCCTCCATAGAACCATTACCACCATTACTATGATATTTAATAGTATAAGTATATATTTCCCATATAGCATATAAATCAACATCACTATTTGGATTAATTGTTTGATCAACTGAATATGAAGTACCAGATCCATCAGCTTTAGTATTCCACTCAACAAACTTATGACCTTTATAAGTAAAAGTATTATTCTTAATACTTACAGAGTCACCTTGTTCATAAGTCTCTACTAAAGAATCATTATTACTATTATTACTATGATATGTAATATTAATAGGATTTTCAGGTTCAACTGTAACATTAATAGTACTTACATAGCCATCATAATAATTCTTTAAATTAAATGTACTATAACCATACTTATTAGCTTTAATCTTAACATTATTACTATAAATAGTATTATTAGGAGAATTAGTAATAGTAATATTATCATTATTGACACCATAACCATATAACTTAATATTATTAGAATTACTTAAATTAATATAATCATCTAAGTATACTTCTTCTCCCTTACTAATTGTAATATCATATACTTCAGTATATTCAATATCAACATTTTTAAGTAAAGGAATCCTACTAATACCATTAACAGTATCCATTTTCCAATAAGTACTAAAATCATCCCAATTATATAAGTTTGGATTACCTAAATTATCATTATCATAAATACTATAACCATTAGTAATATTTAAATTATCACTCTTACTATTTCCAATTAAACCTCTACCATCAACAGTATTAGAATAATTATTATTAATAAAATATGTATTAGTAATAAACTTATTAAGTACTATTTCAGCATAATCAGTAATAACACCAATAAATGCCCCATAACTATTAGTATTAGGAGTAATATTAGAATATTCAATATTACCAATATTTTCTACATTAGTCATATATACATGTGGTATGAAATCTTCATCATTTGATTGATAACCGACAACTTTTCCAATTAAACCACTAGCTGTTTTACCCCCAACATTAGTATTATTAAATATAGTATTAATATTATAATCATTATCCCAATCAATACTATTAGAGTCATCTATTAAACCTATTAGAGCACCAGCACTACCATTCTTTGAATAAATAGAGCCATCTATAATATAAATATTTTCAAAAGTACTAGAACTTAATTCGTAACCTTTATATGCTCCAACTAATCCACCAGCATCACTATTAGTATTAATATCAACATTTCTTATATATAAATCATTAATATTAACATTTCCAGTAACAACACCAAATAAACCAGCAGCATCATAATCATTACTAATATTTATATTTTTAATATAATGTCCATCTCCATCAAGACTACCACTAAATGGATAATCATTAGTACCAATAGGTACCCAATCACCAGATAATACAATATCATTAGTTAATTTATAAAAAGCATCTAAATTATAAGAAATCTGTTTTAATTCATTCTCGTTAGAAATAAGATAAGGATCATTATAAGTACCACTACCATTTAAAGTAAATACATCACCAACAAGTACTCTAGAAGTAAAAGAATTAGAACCATAAATAGTATTTAAATAATAAACTCCATCACCAATAGTACTTTTAATTTTTAAATGAGCATTAACATCATTTTTAGAAACAATACCTAAGTCATATGATAAATAACTAGATTTATCAACACCATTACTAGTAGTTAATTTATAAGTAACATTACTACCAGAATTAATATTCTTAGTATTAGAATAAGCATAAAAATCATAATAACCACTAACTGGACTACTTAAATTAAAATCAGGTGTCGAAATAACAGCACTATTATCAACATTAGAAGTAAATACACTGATTTGAGAACCTAAGAAACTAGAATTAGAAGGACTATTAAGATTAACAGAAAAGCTATCTTTATCAATAATAATATTATAAGAACTTAAATCTATTGTATTATACCCAGGCATAGAAGCTGTATAAGTAGCAATATCATTATAAGTATCATATCCACTCTTAATAGTAACATTATAAGTAGAATTAGAACTTAAAGCATAAAACTTAATCTTTTCAATTTTCTCAGATCCTTTAACATTCTTAGTATAATCAATAGTTTCATTAGAAGTATAATACAAAGCAGAAGTATCTATCTTTTTATGATAATAATTATCCCAAGTACGATTATTCGTACTAGTAACATCAGTAGCAATATTAATATCAGACTCTAAAGAGTCATATGCTAAATAAGCATATTTATAAGTACTTGAATCTCCCCAAGAATTTCTAATTAACCAAGCCCCAGTACCAGTTACTTTATTACTACTAGAACATGAAGAAGTAGATGCATTATGACTAGTACCAGTTTTGCAATAAGAATAACTATAATCATCATCCCATCCAATTATTTGCATAGCATGACCAGCATTTTGTACACAAGAATCATCTACTCTAATTAGATAAGAACCATTATTTAGTGAAGCACAACTATGATCAGGAGCTTCAGTTCCAACATATGCTCCACCATAAGTCATAACATATTGCTTAATCAAATTAATATATGTATTAAAGTAACTAGCATTAATATTTTCAGCAGGTGGAAAACTAGTAGTTTCATTAACTTCAAACAAGCTTTGATTATAATTAAATACTTCATGTAAATTCTTAGAATCAGTAGAAGTACTAAAAGGAAGAAAATCTTCATTAGTAAGTGCTAATCCAGCTGTCATAATAGATGAAGAGTAAAAATAATTACCACCATTTCCTAATGTATGACAACCAAAATCATTATCATAATTTTTAATACCATCAGTACTAGTAGAATAATCAAGTTGTCTAGGAGATAATACTTTACTACTAGAACTATATGTTTGATTAGAGGTTGCTAAAAGGTAGCTTTCAACTTGTTCAGCAGAAGCAAAAGCCCAACAAATACCTAAAGTCTTTTGATTCTTTAATGGAGTAATAAAATTCTTACCAGATACATCTCTTAAGTCATATGAACTAGGTAATGTAGCTTCAACATTTTTATTAAAAGAATTAACTTCATATACTTCAGGAATTAATTCTAATTTTTCTTGTTCTTCTTCACTCATACTAATATATTCAACAAATTTCGGATTTAAATAAGGAGTATTCTCCTCTTTATTTTTCTCAGTATGAACAATAACACCAGTTTTTTCATATACATTTTTTATATAATTCTTTGCTTCTTTAGGTAAATAAGAATAATCACTAGTCTTTAATATAATATCTATTTTATGATTATTAATACTAAGAAAGCCTACAAAAGCAACTAATAGTATGATAAAAGTTGTAATTACATGTTTTAACCTCTTCATAAACGACTCTCCTATTATATTTATTATATTATGAATTCAAATAATAAACAATAAAAAAACAATAACAAAGTTATTGTTTTAGCAATCTTCAACACTTTGGCAAATCTTTGTTGAATAAAGACTATTACCACGATATTCTCCATCTAAAAAGTCATCTTCACTATCATATGTAAATACACTAAGAATAATATTAGAATCTATATTATCACATTGATAACTACTTTGTAATTTAATAGCCGTAAATAGAGTAGAATCATTATATTGATTTTCTTCAATATGTGAATAAAAACTCTTACCTTTATTAGCATAATCATCATACAAATAATTCATAAGATATTCCCATTTATCAAAAGTTTGACTAGGATTTAATATGTTATATGAAATATCTTCTCCATTCTTTAATTTAAACTTAATATTAAAACCTACTTTTACATTATATTTATTATATAAATCATAATAACTATCAGCAAATCCCTTATTTAGATCTATTTCCTTATCATTACTAAAATAAACTTGGTATATTCCAATATCTTCTTCTACCTTAAATTTCTTAATATCTTTCTCTACTTTAACTAATTTATTACCAGATAATCTATATAATCCAATAGGAGTATTATTAAGATCCTTATAACTATCTTCAACAACTTCTTCTTTTATATCTTCCTTTTCTTTAATAACTACTTCCTTCTTACCACAACCAATACATAATAAACAAATAATAATTACTAATAAATATTTTTTCATCATTTCATCACCTACTTAAATACTAAAGATTTAACTTGTTTAACACTAGGAGCTCTTCTACTAATATAATTAAGAGAATAATCTTTTATCTTCTTAATTCTATTAGTATTTACAAGTATTAAATCTAATTCTTCAAAACTAATATTAACATCTCTATAAATATATTTTCTATAAATACTTGGACTAACACCCATTACTTTTTTAAACATTTCAGAATAATATTCTAATGAATTAAAACCACTATTAAAACCAATATTAATAATACTATTATTATATCTATATAAAGATAAACTATTATATATCCTCATATTATTAATATACTCAAATATTGTAATACCAATTTCTTTTTTAAATTTCTTCATTATATAAGTCTTATTAAAAAAGAATATATTAGAAAGCTCATCAATACTAATCTCTTTATTAATATTATTATTAATATATTCTAAAATATTACATATTAATTCATTACTAAACATATCTCCACCAATCTCATTATATCATAAAAGCCATTATTGTTTAAGTTTTATTAAAATCTTTGTTATATAATGAAATCACAAAGGAGGGATATGTATGACATATTCAAGATGGGCAGATAAAGAAGAAATATTATCTAAAACTACCCAAATCAGTTATGATTCTATAATCAATAAATCAGGCATTGAAATAATGTATGATGATAAACATCTATATATTGATGATAAAGAAACACATAACTTAGTAGTGGGTTCAACAGGTAGTGGAAAAACCCAAACTACATTATTACCACAAGTACGTTTAGCAATTAAAGCAAATGAATCATTTATTGTTAATGATGTACAAGGTGAAATATATGAAAGAGTAAGTGGAGAAGCTAAAAAGAACAATTATAATTTATATGTAATTGATTTAGAAAATGGAAAAGTAGGTAATAATTACAATCCATTTACTATTCCATATAAATTATATAAAGAAGGAGAAAAAGATACAGCCTTAGATATGATAGAGAAAATAGGTTACTACTTCTTAGGACAAGAAAATATTAATAATAATATTGATCCGTTCTGGGAAAATGCTGCTATTAGTCTATTTATTGGTATAACAATCTATTTATTTGATCATGCTAAAGAAGAAGAAATAAATTTAAATAGTATTTCAAATCTAGTAAATTACTTAGATAAGTTAGAAGACTATATCAAAAATGTTGATAAAACATCATTAATCTATGCTTATTTAGCAAGTATTGTTTTAGCACCACCAGAAACAAAAGGTTCTATTATCTCAGTATTTAGTCAAAAAATAAAACAATTCACAACAAGAGAAAGTATAACTAAAGTACTAAGTGCAACAAACATAAATCTATTAGATATTCAAAAAGAAAAAACAGCTCTCTTTATAATAAATGCTACTAAGAATACATCACGTAGTCTAGTATCATTAATAATAGATCAAGCTGTCACAGTAGCAATCAGCAAGAATAATAGAGAAAGAAGATTAAATATCTATTTTGATGAATTTGAAAACTATAAAGCAATAAAAGATTTTAATGATATCTTAACTATATCAAGAAGTCACAATATTAGATTTAATATCTATTTAAAAAGCTTATTAGAATTAGACAACACCTATGGCAAAGAAAATAGTGAATTATTAAAAATGTCTTTTGCAAATATTATCTATCTTTTAGCAAATGACTTAGAAACTCTAGAACAAATATCTAGATTATGTGGAAGAAAAGATGAAAATACTCCATTAATTACTGTAGAAGAATTAAAAAGATTTGACTACTTTGAAGCCATTATTATATCTCCAAGGATTTATCCAATTAGAACAAAATTATTACCAGATTATAAAATAGAATGGAAATTTGCAGAAGATAAAGTACCAATAACAGAATTAGAATATACAGAAAGTCATATATTTAATATCTAATATGCAAGAAACATTAGAATTTTTTAAAGAGAAGAAATTCTCTTTTTTATTATAGAAAACATAAGGTATCTTTATTTGTATAAATATCAAATTTATGATAAAATCTAAGTGAATATAATATGTAGGAGGCAAATATGGAATTAAGAGAAATAAAAAAAGAACTAGAAGATAAATCTACTATTATAAATAATCTATGGAGGTCACTTTGACATTCCTAAAATAGAAGAAGAAATAACTAAATTAGAAGAAAAAACAAATGACTTATCTTTCTGGAATGATCGTGAAAGTGCAGAAAAAGTAATTAAAGAGCTAAATGATAAAAAGAATTTAGTTAATAAAATACAAGATTTAAAAAATAAAGTAACAGACAATCTTGGCCTAATATCATTACTAGAAATAGATATAGATGAAGACAGTATTAATGAATTAGAAAAAGATACAGAAGATTTATCTAAAGAAATAGATGAATTAAATTTATTATTACTATTAAATGGACCATATGATAAAAATGATTGTATTGTAGATATTCACTCAGGAGCAGGTGGAACAGAAGCCTGTGATTGGGCTGATATGTTATATAGAATGTATTTAAGATATTGTGAAAAGAAGAATTATAAAGTAACAACACTTGATTATCAACCAGGTGAAGAAGCTGGAATAAAAAGTGTATCATTTAAAGTACAAGGTACATATGCCTATGGTTATTTAAAAAATGAAAAAGGAGTACATCGACTAGTAAGATTATCTCCATTTGATTCAAACAATAGACGACATACATCTTTTGCATCAATCGAAGTAACACCAGAAATAGAACAAGATAACACTATCGAAATAGATGAAAAAGACCTAAAAATAGATGTTTATAGATCTACAGGAGCCGGAGGACAAGGAGTAAATACAACAGACTCTGCTGTAAGAATTACTCACTTACCTTCAAAAATAGTTGTAACTTGTCAAAATGAAAGAAGTCAAATTCAAAATAAAGAACAAGCTCTACGAGTATTAAAAAACAAATTATTATTAATAAAATTAGAAGAACAAGAAAAAGAATTAAAACAAATTCAAGGAGATCAAAAAAACATAGAATTTGGTTCCCAAATAAGAAGTTATGTAATGCATCCATATTCTATGGTTAAAGATCATCGTACTAATGCTGAAACAAGTAATGTTACTAAAGTATTAGATGGTGATTTAGATATGTTTATAGAAGAGAATTTAAAAAGAGGTTTATAATGAGTTTAATTTCCAAAAGAAAATATCGTAAATTATTAAATAAGATTAATCATAAGTCATTACCATTAAGATTTATGAGTTTTCTTGCTGGATGCTTTTTAATCTCAATATCTTATAATATCTTCCTAGTAGAAAATAAAATTGTTCCAGGTGGAGTAGGAGGTATAGCAATCATTTTAAATTCTATATTTACTATAGAAAACTGGAAGATAATACTAATATCAAATATCATATTGCTTACTATTAGCTATTTTACTCTAGAAAAAGAACAAACCAAAGCATCTATCATAGGCTCACTATTATTGCCAGTATTTATATATTTAACTCAAAATATAAATGTATGGTTAGAAATAGATGCAACAGAAAAAGTATTATCTGCTGTCTTCGGTGGAGTAATCTATGGCTTTGGAGCAGGACTAGTCTTTAAAGCAGGCTTTACAACAGGAGGAACAGACATAATAAACCAAATAATATCTAAATATGCCAAAATATCTATAGGTAATAGTATGTTACTAAGTGATGGCTTAATAGTATTATCAAGTGCCATCTTCTTTGGACCAATGAACTTATTATATTCAATTATCGTTCTATATATTATTAGTCTAATGTCAGATAAAGTAATACTAGGTATATCAGATAATAAAGCATTCTATATAATTACTGAAAAAGAAGAAGAAGTAAAAGACTATATCTTTACTAATCTAGGACATAGTGTAACCATATTTAATGCTAAAGGTGGTTTTAAAAAAGAAAAAGAAAATGTATTATTATGTGTCTTACCAACTAGAGACTATTACAAGTTAAAAGAAGGAATACATGAGATAGATAAAGAGGCTTTCTTTGTAGTAACAGATGCCTACGAAGTATTTGGAGGCGAATAATATGAATGAAAGACATGAATATAAAAGAGCCTTTCTAATGGCTTCCTCATTAATGGTAAATGCTGTACTATATAATTTATTTCTATTTCCTCTAGACTTAGTAACAGGGAGTGCCTCAGGTGTAGGAACAATTACTTACCATTTATATAATATTGATCCTGCTCTAATGGTTTTATTAATTTCAATCGCTTGTATCATAATATCTTTTATGTATTTAGGGATTGAGAAAACCTTAGGAACAGTAATCGCATCAGCTGCTTATCCATTCTTTATTGCCATAACTGCACCATTAAATACAATGATTCAAGCAAAACCAGAAGATATGCTAATAATAGTAGTATTTGCCGGAATATTACAAGGTATAGCAAATGGCTTAATGTATAGAAGTGGTTATTCTAATGGAGGTTTCCCAATAATAAGCCAAATACTAGATGAAAAGTACAAAATACCAGTTGCCAAATCATCTCTAGTAATAAACTTAATAATAGTATTTATCGGAGGACTAATCTTTGGCAGTATCAATGTTATGTATGCCATAATATTCTTATATATCAATGACATAGTATTAAACAAAGTATTATTAGGCATAAATAATAATAAATCATTCTACATAATAACAAGTGAAGAAGAAGAGATAAAAGACTATATAGTAAATGACTTAAAACATCAAGTAACAGTATTTAATGTAAAAGGTGGTTTTATGGAAAAAAGAAAAAAAGCCATTTTAGCAATCATACCTAGTATTGAATACTACAAAGTAAAACAACATATTAAGGTAATAGATAAAGAAGCTTTTTGTATAGTAACAAATTCATATCAAGCGGAAGGTGCCAAATAGTGTCAAAACTAAAGAATAACAAGGACCATTTATTTATAAGAACTTAATAATATGTTAAAATAATTAATAAGGTGGTGAATAAATACATGGATTTAATTAGATTAAAAAACGTTGAAAAGAAATACAAAAATGGAGTAACTGCCATATATGATTTAAATCTAGCCATCGAAAAAGGCTCATTTGTCTTTATAATTGGTGGTTCAGGTAGTGGAAAATCTACTTTAATAAAGATGTTATATCGTGAAGAAAAACCTACTAAAGGAAAAATAGTAGTAGGTGGACTTGACGTTGGAAAAATAAGAAATTCAAAAGTATATAAATTAAGAAGGAAGTTAGGAATAGTCTTTCAAGACTTTAGATTATTGCCTAAATTAACAGTATTTGAAAATGTAGCTTTTGCTCTAGAAGTAATAGGAGCACCAAAGAATGAAATAAGAACAAAAGTATTAAAAGCTCTAGAAGATGTAGGATTAAAGAACAAAGTTCATAATTATCCAGATCAATTATCAGGAGGAGAACAACAAAGAGTAGCTATAGCAAGAGCAATAGTAAATGATCCAAAATTATTACTATGTGACGAACCAACAGGAAACTTAGATCCAGATCGTAGTTTAGAAATAATGAAAGTACTAGAACAAATAAATAAGAGTAGAGGAACAACTATTCTTATGGCAACACATGATAGAGAAACAGTAAATAAAATGAAAAAACAAGTAATTACTCTAAAAGATGGTCACCTAGTAAAATTTAAACAGAAAGGAACATATACCGATGAAGCTATTTAGAATGTTAGGAAGAAGCATAAGAGATGCTTTCAAAAGTGTAATTAGAAACTTTTATCTTTCTTTAGCCTCTATCTCATGTATAACAATAACTCTAATTATTGTCGCAGTAGCAATCATAGCTTCCTTAAATGTTGAGAACTTTACTAAAGAAATAGAAAAAGATTTAACAATAGTTGTTTTCTTAGATAATGATGTAACAGAAGAAGAAATAGAAGATACAGAAAAAAGTATTAAAAGTCTAACTAATGTAGAGAGCTATATCTTCAAATCAAAAACAGAAGTAAAAAAACAAATGCAAGAAGAATCAGAAGTATTTAATACAGTACTAAATAATTGGGATGAAAACGAAAGTCCATTAAAAGACACATTCCAAGTAAAAGTAAAAGATGTTGAAAAGATTTCAGCAACAGCAAAAAGAATAGAAAAATTAAATAAAGTATCAGTAGTAAGATATGGAGAAGGAATGGTAGATAAACTAATAGTTGCTTTCTCATCAGTAGAAAAAGTAACTTATGGTATTGTACTAGCTTTAATACTAGTAACAGTATTCTTAATAGTTAATACAATTAAATTAACAATTTCTGCTAGAAAAGATGCTATAGAGATAATGAGATTAGTAGGAGCATCAAACTTCACAGTAAAAACTCCATTTATTATTGAGGGAATGATCCTAGGATTATTTGGGTCAATTGTCCCAGTACTAATAACTACATATGGATACTTAGCTTTCTATAAGCATTTTGAAGGTCACTTATTCTCTCCATTAATAGAGTTAATAAAACCAGAACCATTTATATATACAGTATCCTTAATAGTAATAGGAATTGGTATATTAGTAGGTATGATAGGTAGTGCTAGTGCCGTAAGAAGATACTTAAAGATATAATGAAAAATAAAATACTAGTAAGTTTCACAATTGGTTTAATGCTTGTTTCTATGTTTGCACTACCGATAGAAACAAGTGCTCAAACAATAGCTCAATTTGAAGCTGAAGTAGAAAAATATACTGCTCAATTACAAGAAAAGAAAAACAAACTTGCTAAAAACGATGCTGAAATAGAAGAAATAAAAAAGAAAATATCAAATATTGAATCACAAATTGATGCAGCAGAAAAAGAAATAAAAGAATTACAAGATGAGATAGATAAAAGTAATAAAGAAATAGAAAAGAAAAGCGAAGAAAGTAAAAAAATAATCGAGTATTATCAGATATCAAATGGTAATAATGCTTATTTAGAATATGCTTTTGGAGCAACAGATATAACTGATATGGTATATCGTATGTCTATCGTAGAGCAATTAACTGATTATAACGATAAAGTTATGAAAGAATTAGAAGCTCTAATCAAGAAAAATGAGCAACAACAAAAAGACTTAGAACAAAAAGAAAAAGAATTAGAGGCATTAAAGGAAGAACTAGAGTCAGAAAAAGAAAGAATTAATGCTGATTCTAAATCAATAAAAGAAACAATGCCAGGTATTGAAGAACAAATAAAACAAGCAAAAAACAATTTAAATTATTATAAAGGCTTAGGTTGTGGTAAGAATGAAGAAATAAGTGCTTGCCAATATCGTATAGAACAAAGTCGTGGAACATCATCTGGAGGAGGATCAGTACCAAGTACTAATGGTTTCTATAGACCAATAGAATATGGTTATATTACTCAATGGTATGGTGGATATGGTGGCCACATGGGAGTAGATATGTCTAGTAGTAATAAGACAATCGCAATCTATCCAATCGCAACAGGACAAGTATTCTTCAAAGGATATGACACATATGGAGCCTTAGTAATAAAAATAAGACACAATGTAAACGGAAGATACATCTATTCAACATATGCCCATATGTCTAGATTTGGTGCTGTATCAGTAGGACAAAACGTATCACCATTTACTCAAATAGGTAATATGGGATCAACAGGTTGGTCAACAGGACCACACTTACATCTAGAAATAACTTCATGTGATTGGAATAGAGGAGGAGGTTGTACTTGGGCAACATACCAAAGAAGTACAATTAATCCAACAAGTTATGTAAGCTTCCCATCTAGATGGAATAATAGATAAAAAAAGAACCTAACGGTTCTTTTTATTATCTTCTCTATTAATAAATTCTTCATACACTTCACCTAAAGATAACTCATCTTCATTACCTTTAGATACAATACTAACATCATATGAATAATCTAAATCACTATATAAAGCAAGTATTGCAAGTAACTGTTCATTTGTAAGTTTCTCCAAACTATCTATAAATAAGAAACCACCTTGATACAATCTATCACCCTCAGTACATCCAATATATACTGCAAGACCTAATTCTTTTAACATTATTCTAATTAATTCATCAATATTATCACTATCAATCACAACACCTAGTTTATCTTTAATAATATTTCTAAAAAAGACTCTATGATAATTACTCTCTTCCATAGTAGAAATATTACCATCTACATCTATTACTGCACCAGGTGTTCTTTTAGTAACTTTACCTGTCATATTACCACCAATATTATTATAACATACTTTCAATTTTATTATCATTATGGTAAAATCTAATCATAATAGGTGATAATATGAAAGACTATAAAATATGTGTTTATGGCATATGCAAAAATGAAGAAAAATTTATAAATCGTTTTATGGATTCATTAGAAGAAATAAAAGATCACATATATCTACTAGACACAGGTTCTACAGATAATACAGTAGAATTATTTAAAGAAAGAGGAGCTCATATAAAGCAAAAAAACTATCGTAAGTTTGAATTTGATAAAGCAAGAAATGATTCTCTAAACCTAGTACCAGAAGAATATGATATATGTATATGTCTAGATATAGATGATTGTATAGAACCAGGTTTTATTAAAAAAATTAAAGATAATTGGCAAGAAGATACTTCTCAAATGAAATATACATATCACTATACATTAGATGAGAATGATAATCCCTTAGTAACATTCTTAAATAATCATATTCATAGAAGAGACTGCTACAGATGGAAATATCCAATACATGAAGTATTAGAATATTTAGGTGAAGATGAAAAGATAATAGAAGTACCAGAATTAATAATAAGACATAGACCAGATTGTACAAAATCAAGAAAGTTCTATCTAGAACTATTAGAAGAATTTGTTGAAAGTCATCCAGAAGATACAAGAAATACATTCTTACTCGCAAGAGAATATCAAACAAGACAAGAATGGTTAAAGTGTATTGAAGTATCTCATCAATACTTAAAAAATGAGAATGCTACATTTAAACCAGAAAGATGTAAATTAATGACTTTTATGGCCAAATCATATTTAAATCTTAAATATTATGAAGAATCATTATTCTGGGCAGAAAAAGCTATAGAAGAACTAGATAATACAAGAGACCCATATGTCATAATAATAATGAATTACTATGAAAGAAAAGATTATGATAATACTATTAAGTATGCCTTAAAAGCCTTAGAAATAACAGAATATAATAATCAAACAATAGATGACTCTGCTTGTTGGAATGGTACTATCCTAGACTTTTTATCATTAGCTTACTTCTATAAAGAAGATTATGATAATGCTATTAAATATATAGATATGGATATAGAACAAAATCCTCAAATAGATAGATTAAAAGATAATAAAAGAATATTTATAGAAGCCAAAGAAAATAAAGAAGCTAATTCCTAGCTTCTTTACTTTATATAAAAAATATGTTATAATAAGCGCCGTTTGGAGGAATTATGGCACTTTATAATAGAATAATAAGACAATTAGATAAAGATGGTTATACTAGTGAACTATATCGTTTCCAAGGAGGAAATAGTTTTAACTGTATAAGATCAAATAAAATAGATAATTCAGGTTACTTATATTTTTCAAACTCTCTAGATCATCATCAATACTTTACTCTAAAAAGAATAAAACAATTATTAAGTAAAGAATTACAAAAAGAAGATTTAGTACTATCAAGTAATAATCTACAAGATCAAGACACATATTCTAGAATAAAAAAACTAGTATTAAATGATGAAAATATAAAAAACTTATTTAGTTATAAATTAATATATGATAAAAAATATATAGAATTAATAAAAGATAATTACTTTTATCAAGACAAAAAACCACAAGGAGCTATAGAAAGAGTAGATAGAAGAGTATATGGTGGAGGCTATGGAGTAAGAGATGAATGGAAACAATTACTAAGTTATTTAACACTATTTACTACTTCAAAAGAAATAACAAGAGAAGATCTAGTAGAAATACTAATTAATATGCGTAAAACTAATAAAATGAATAATAAAAATAATTTAGATTTCTTTATAAAAGATAGATCACGTTCAATTACTACTCTAAGTGACAGTCTAATAAGTGATTTTACTAAATATGATATAATGAATGCCTTAGAATCAATCATGGAAAAAGGTTTATATAATCCTAATAGTGAATTAGGTAAATATCCATCTAAAACAATAAAAGAAGTAGTAACACATTATCAAGATACAAAAGAAAAGACTTTACAATTACTTAAGTAAAGTCTTTTTTATTTAAATAATTTACTAGTAGTAGACTTAATAACTATCTCTTTTAATTCTTCATTAAATAATAAGTTATAAATCTTTTCCATTTCTCTTAAATCTTTCCTCTTTTTAAATCTATTTCTAATTAATCTATTATTTAAAAATACAACTACTTCTTCTTTTAATTTATTAAGTCCTTCAGGATCCATACCACTCTTAGTATAGGCAAGTATCTTATTTAAATTAAAATATAAATTAGTAAAATCATCATCACTAAGTCCACATTCATTAAATACTTTTCTAGTATTAGTCCAATTAGGTAAATCATCTATATAGTCATGTAAAAACTCTTTATCACCTACAACTCTTCTAAGTATAATACATACTCTAACTAAAAAGTCATAAACATTACTTTTATCAATATCATCCTCACTAATTAAATGAGCATACATATCAGTAGTGCCCTCTATTAAAGCATCCTCTAGTACTGGAATTGGTTCCTTATCTTTTCTACTAGAACTAAGTCTATGCAAAAACTCATGAGTTAAAGTATACTTTAAAAAGAACTTATAATAGTCATTTATACCAACTATATTTCCCTTTTTATCAAAATTAACAAACTCAGAATCTATTCCAATATTATTACCAACAGTAACTAACTTACCTTCAGCAATTATATCAATATCACTAACATATATATTAATATCACTAAGATTATCAATAACAAAGTCTCTACTATAACCAAACTTTTCTAAATATAAATATATATCTCTAGTAATTTCATCCTTAAACTTACTAAGTTCTAGTGGAATACCCCTCCATAA
Source organism: uncultured Bacillota bacterium (assembly GCA_946630315.1). Lineage (GTDB taxonomy): Bacteria > Bacillota_I > Bacilli_A > RF39 > UBA660 > UBA3789. The sequence goes on from CAMOYT010000002.1 coordinate 28,057, forward strand.
TTTCTTCTTAAGTTCATTAAGCTTCTCACGTAATTCTAACATTTTATCAAAATCTTTTTCTTTATTTAAAGTCTCTAATTCTGCTGCTAATCTTCTATACTCAGAACTTAATTTTTTTAATTCATCATTATCTAGAATATATGGAGTACTTTTAACATGATTAACTACCAAATCTTCTTCTATATCTTTAAATTGTATATTTTTATAACTCTTAATATCATCATTATTCATATACATACCTCTACTATTAAAATATAACATAATATTATCTTTTACTCAATAATTAATAATGTCAACAAAAAAAGGTTGACAGCAACAAAATATTATGTTAGTATTGAAAATGAATTTGAGGAAAGGAGTGAGAATATGATTAAAACAATTATAAAATTTAACTTAAAGTATTATGTAAATGGCTATGAGAATAGAATATTCTCACTTGTTTTTGACGCATAAAAAACTAGAGCCATTTAATGGCTCTTTTTATTTTGGAAGGAGTGATATTATGCAAAAAGCTAAAAACTTTAAAATATTATTCCATTACTTAAAGAATGATAAATTTAAAGTAATAATATATATCTTTTTAGTATTAATGACCTATCTTCCTGCATTACTAGCAGCTTACTTTTGGGGTAGAGCTGTTGAAGAGTTATTAGTAAAGAACCTATCTGGATTTATATTCTATTTAGGATTTTGGGAAGGTATTTTTATTATTTGTTACAGTCTTTTACAAATACCTAGAGATAAATTATATAATTATTTTGAAATCAAGTTCATGAATGAAGTATCTATTGATCTATATAAAAAGATAGATAATCTACCAGCAATAGCATTTGAAGATATAGGAGTAGGAGAATTTATAAATAGACTCTATAATGACACAGATAGAGTAATGTCCCTATTAAATTCACTTATAAAACTAGTCTGTAAAGGCTTTGTCGTAATAGTAGTACTATTCTTATCATTTTATATCTCTATTATATTAGGATTAGAAATACTATTATTCGCAACTCTAATGGGTATAATAAGTTATTTCTTCTTCCCAAGAATAAAGAAGACACAAGAAAAGATCAAGAAACAATCAGATGAATATGTTAAGAACGCTACTGAAAATATCACAGGAATAAGAGAAATCAAAGCCTTAGGTATAAAGAAAAATGTCGAAAAGAATATCTTTAATGACCTAAAAAATATCTTTAAAGAAGAAAAGAATATAAGAAACTACGAAGTATTATACTTTTCTCTAAATAACTTAGCTTATTTTATTCTACAATTTATCATCCTATTAACTGCTGGTAAGTTCTTTATAGAAGGAAAAATAGTCTATGCTCTATTTACTATGTTAGATTCATATATCTGGAGAATAGATGAAGTAGTAGAATCTATATCAGACTTTGGAGTTAACTATAATAAAGTAACAGTATCTTTAAAAAGAATAGATGAAATAGTAAACAACAAGTTATATGAAGATGAAAAATATGGTACTAAAGAATTAAAGAATACAAAAGGAGTAATAGACTTTATAGATGTTAAATTCAAATATAAAGAAGATGAAGAATTAACACTAAAAGGTCTAAACCTAAGTCTAGTACCAAATAAAAAGATAGCTATTGTAGGACGTAGTGGTAATGGTAAAAGTACTTTATTCAATCTATTATTAAGATACTTTGATACTACATCTGGTAAGATATTAATAGATGGAATTGATATAAGAGATTTAAAAGAATCTTCTCTAAGAAACAATATATCTATTATTAGACAAACTCCATTTCTATTTAATATGTCTATTTTAGATAACTTTAAAATAGTAAAACCAAATGCTACTTTAAAAGAAATAAGAGAAGTATGTAAGAAATCTTATATTGATGATTATATTATGTCACTACCAAATAAATATAATACAGTAATTGGAGAAGGTGGAGTAAACTTATCAGGAGGACAAAAACAACGACTAGCAATCGCAAGAACACTATTATTAAACACTAAAATAATATTATTCGATGAAGCTACAAGTGCTCTTGATAATGAATCTCAAGAATATATAAAGAAGACTATCGATAACTTAGTAAAAGATCATACTGTAATAATAGTTGCTCACAGACTAAGTACTATCGTAGATGCTGATATTATAAATGTCATAGATCAAGGTAAATTAGACTCATCTGGTACACATGAAGAATTATTAAAAAGTTCTAAAGTGTATCAAAAACTATATACAATTGACTCAAATTCATAAAATAAGTAAGTATAAACTTACTTATTTTTATTGAAAAAATAAACAAAATATGTTATAATGTAGAAGCCTTTTATGAATTGGGGGAGAATTATGAAAAAGGTTAAAATAAATAATAAATTAATAGCTCTTTTAGTAACAGGAACAATGGTAGTATCAGGTTCAGCACTATTAAATAGAAACAATACTGATACAAACAATATTATAAGTAATAATATTGATTATGCTTATGCTAATGAGTTAGAAACAGTAACTACAAAAACAATAATAAATGTAGAATACAATCAAGAACAAGGAACAAAGACAATTACTTATGAGGTAACTGTAACAAGAGGATTACAAAATGAAACTCATATTGAAACAGAAACAGTACCTATGGAATTAAGTGATTATGAAACAAAAGAAGTAATAACAAAAACAGATTTAAATATTAGAAAAGAGCCAAATACTGACTCAGAAATAATTACAACAGTAGGAGAAAACACTCATCTAGATAGTATTAATCTAGTAGGTGACTGGTATGAAATAATCTATAATGGAGAAAAAGCTTATGTAAAAGCTGAATATACATATGAAGCAGTAGAAAAAGATGGCTTTAGAAAGCAAACAATGAATTACCAAATAGGTGATTTAGAAATGGCCGCAACAAACTATGTAGAAGCAACAACATCAGTAAATATAAGAAGTGATGCTACTGCTGATAGTAATAAATTAGGTCTATTAAATGAAGGACAAAAGTTAGAAGTAGTAAGATTACTTACAAACGGTTGGTTTGAAGTAAAATATAATAATACATTAGCTTATGTAAATGCCGACTTTGTAAGAGAAATAACAGAAGAAAAAATACTTACACCATTTAATAAAATAGTTATGTTTGAAAATGATTCAGAAGTATATGACAACAAAGATAGAAGTACAGTAATAGACTATGTACCAACTTATGAAATAGCTTTTGTTTATGGAGAAGAAGATGATATGTATTTAGCTCAAGTAAATAATAGATTATCTTATATTAATAAAAGTGATGTAAGTGATTTAGATGAAAAAGTTGTAATAGTAGATTTAAGTGATCAAAATGCTAAATTATATGATGGTAATAATGTAATAATAGATACACCAGTAGTATCAGGTAAACCATCTACTCCATCAGATATTGGATACTTTGATATTGATTTAAAACAACAAGGAGCTACTCTAGAAGGTCCTGGATATAGTTCATATGTAGACTATTGGATGCCATATAATGGTGGAGAAGGATTACATGATGCAGAATACCATACTGACTATGATGAGAATGGTAATGCTATAAAATCTCATGGTTGGAGAAGTGCCGATGACTTTGGTGGAGACATTCACGAATATGCTGGATCTCATGGTTGTATCAACTTACCAAATGAATCAGCTCATATTATCTATGATAATGTAGAAGTAGGAACTAAAGTTTTAATAAAAAAATAAAAGAAGCATTGCTTCTTTTTTTTATACTCCATAAGTTTCCCAATAAGATGATGATGCTGTATTACCTCTTTGCTCACCACGATTATATCTATCATCAGGAATTTCAAAGTCAACAGTCCATTTATAGGCAGCATCATGAGCTCCTTGAGCAGTATTAGGAACATTCTTAAGAGTTTCATAAACACCAGGATAATTATTTTCAAGTTCCCAACATAAGTACTCAACTTGCCCTTCAACAGTACTAGGATCCAAATTATTATTACTACAAAAACTATTTAAATTCTCCCAACGACTATTATGCCATTGACACAAACCATATGATGTACCATTGTCTCCAACAACAGTAGTATCAAAGCCAGATTCATGTTCCATATTAGCAAGAATACCACAAATAGCAGCATTATTAAATCCTTTATCTGCTAATCTATTATAAATATCATCTTTAGTAGCATCACCAGTACTAACATTACTACTAGAACCAACAGTCAAAGTACCGCCACTAATACTTAAAACCTTCTTCATAGCTTCAGTATCACCATTAATATATGCAGTAGCAGTATCATTTAAGTATGAAGAAATAGTACCAAAATTACTAACTAAACTAGTAATTTCACCATCAACAGTACCAAAACCTTGTACACAAGAATCACAAATAGGTCCCATAAAAACAGACTCATCATTTAATTTAGATTTACAATTATTCATATCAGTCTGAATACTAGTTATCTTATCAGTAAAAGACTTAGTAGTACTAATTGCATCATTAAAAATACCATAATCAGATACTTTATAATCTTCCATAATAATCCTCCTTAAATAACTGTTCCATAATTATCTACAGATGAAACGTTACTACTACTATCCCATTCTAATCCCCATCCAGAAGTATTAGGATTTCCATTAGAATTATAAACATTTCTATCAACTTCAAACTCTAAAACATTAACACTATTTCCATGAGCATGTCCATAAGTAGTATAGTTAGAATCTCCTGAACTTTTAGCATCAGCAATTACGCATGGAATAGATTCACCATTTTGGAAATTAACAGTAACATTATCACCAACGTTACCTAAAGCATTAGCAGTTGCAATTAAATAATGATCTGTTCCATCAACATTCATAACTGCAATACCATCTTTATATCTTCCACCATCAGCAAGCCAAGCTTCATGAACAGATTTTTGGGCAGTACCATCTGCAACAGCAGTAGGAGTACTACCACCACCAAGGTACCAACCACCTTCACCATAACATGTTACAGTATAACCAGCTTGATCAAGATCACTTGGTATCTCACAAGTAGATACTGGAGTACCTTTATTAGCTCCAACCCCAGTACTAACTTGACCATTAGTAAGTTTAAGTACAGTTTTCATAGCCTCTGTATCACCATTAACATATGCAGTAGCTGTATCATTTAGATATGTAGAAATAGTACCAAAATTGCTAACTAAAGTTGATAAAGCACCATCAACAGTACCAAAACCTTGTACACAGGACTCACAAATAGGTCCCATAAAAACAGATTCATCATTTAATTTGGATTTACATGTATTCATATCACTTTGAATAGTTGTAATCTTATCATTATAAGCTTTAGTAGTACTGATTGCATCATTAAAAATGCCATAATCTGATACTTTATAATCTTCCATATTATCACCTACTTTATATTAAATATCCAAATGGATCTCCTCCATTAGGAGCAAAACCTACAAATACATAAGAAGCACCATAAGTATTATTAATAACTGTTTCTCCAGGAATATAATCACTCCTATTATTAACACTACCAGTACTGATACTATTAATATCACTTAAACAGTCATGTTCAACAACATTAGATTCTAAATATCTATTACCATCATTAAGCACATCTTTAGCCGCATTATAATAGTCATCACCTGGATAACTATAGCCACTTCTAGATCCTGATGCAAACCAGCCACTATTATCAACATAATCTCTAACACTACTATAATTACCTTTATTCTTCTCATATAAGTTAGCCATTAGAGATAATTCTAATTTAGCACCATCAATACTACCTTGCTCCCTCATCGCAACATAAGCAAGATGTGCTAAGTCATCATCAGATAAATTATACTTATCACCACTAGTAACAGGTGTACTTGGATTAATAACATTTCCATCCAAAGTAACACCACCACTACCAACACTAACACTATTACCACTAAGAGCAAGAACCTTATTCATAGCTTCAGAATCACCATTAATATATGCAGTAGCAGTATCATTTAAGTATGAAGAAATAGTACCAAAATTACTAACTAAACTAGTAATTTCACCATCAACAGTACCAAAACCTTGTACACAAGAATCACAAATAGGTCCCATAAAAACAGACTCATCATTTAATTTAGATTTACAATTATTCATATCAGTCTGAATACTAGTTATCTTATCAGTAAAAGACTTAGTAGTACTAATTGCATCATTAAAAATACCATAATCAGATACTTTATAATCTTCCATTTAATAACCTCAAATCTGCAAAGCAGCTAATTCACTTTCTAATTTTTCAATAGCTTCACTTGCAGCTTTAATAAAAGTACCTAATGCTTCCATCTCTTTAGAATTAGTTTGTGCAACTTTAATTTGTCCATCACTAGTAGATTTATAACTAGTCTTAGCAGTACCAGTCCATTGACTTAAATTACCATCAATAGTAGATGAATAACTACTAGTTGCTCCATTCATTTCTCCTGCACTATCTATTAATTGTTGTCCAATAGAAGCCACAGTTGCAAAATCACATACATATTTAGCCATATTAAATCCTCCTTTAGGATATATTATTCTAGATTAATTTTACCATTTTCTATCATTTAAATCATTACTTTTTTTTCATAAAATCATTATTTGACAATATTTCACAATTAACATACCTTGTTTAATAACAAACAAAATGATAAAATATAAGAGATTTTGAGGTGATATTATGGCAAAATTTGAATTAGTATCTAAATACTCTCCATCAGGAGATCAACCACAAGCAATAAAAGAATTAGTAGAGGGAATAAAGAATAATACAAAAGAACAAGTTCTTTTAGGCGCCACCGGTACAGGTAAAACATTTACTATAGCAAATGTCATAAAAGAAGTAGGAAAACCAACTTTAGTACTTGCCCATAATAAGACCTTAGCAGGACAACTATATAGTGAATTAAAAGAATTATTTCCCAATAATAGAGTAGAATACTTTGTATCATATTATGATTATTATCAACCAGAAGCTTATGTACCTTCAACAGATACATATATAGAAAAAGACTCATCAATAAATGATGAAATAGATGAACTACGTCATGCTGCAACATCTGCTCTAATCTCAAGAGATGATGTAATAGTAGTATCAAGCGTATCTTGTATCTATGGTATAGGAGAAGTAGAAGAATATAAATCAAAAATGTTAACACTATCAGTAGGAGAAATAGTAGATAGAGAACAAGTATTAACAAAACTAGTAGAAATGTTATATGAAAGAAATGATTATGACTTTAAACGTGGAACTTTTAGAGTAAGAGGAGATTCTCTAGAAATAATTCCAGCTAATCAAAATACAATAGGTTATAGAATAGAATTTTTTGATGAAGAAATAGATAGAATATCAGAAATAGATACCCTTACAGGAGTGGTAATAAGTAATAAAAAAAATATTTCTCTATTTCCAGCCTCACATTTCGTAGTAAGTGATGATAAATTAAAAGCAGCAATTGTAAGAATAAGAAAAGAATTAGCTGAAAGACTAAAAGAATTAAAAGAACAAAATAAATTACTAGCAGCAGAACGTCTAGAACAAAGAACTAACTATGACTTAGAAATGTTAGAAGAAACAGGTTTCTGCTCTGGAATAGAAAATTATTCAGCTCCAATGGCAGGTCGTCTTCCAGGTGAAACTCCAACTACATTAATGGACTTCTTTCCCAAAGATTATCTATTAGTAGTAGATGAATCTCATGTAACACTTCCCCAAGTAAGAGGTATGTATAATGGCGATAGAGCAAGAAAACTAAACCTAGTAGAATATGGCTTTAGACTACCTAGTGCCTTAGATAATAGACCATTAAAATATGAAGAATTCGAAAAGAAAATAAATCAAGCAATCTATGTATCCGCAACCCCAGGAGATTATGAATTAGCTCATACCAATAATAAATATGTAGAACAAATAATAAGACCAACAGGTTTACTTGATCCAACAATAGAAGTAAGACCTACACTTGGTCAAATAGACGACTTAGTAGGAGAAATAAAAGAAAGAATAGAAAAGAATGAAAGAGTATTAATCACTACTCTTACTATTAGAATGGCTGAAGAATTAACTAATTATTTAAAAGAATTAGATATTAAAGTAGCTTATCTTCATAGTGAAGTAAAAACTCTAGAGCGTATGGAAATAATACATGATGTAAGAGCTGGTATCTATGATTGCTTAGTAGGAATAAATTTACTTCGAGAAGGACTAGACATACCAGAAGTAAGTTTAATTGCTATCTTAGATGCTGATAAAGAAGGATTCCTAAGAAGTAATAGAAGTTTAATTCAAACAATAGGTAGATGTGCCAGAAATGCTAATGGACACGTTATAATGTATGGAGATAAAATAACAGATTCAATGAGAGAAGCAATAGAAGAAACAGCAAGAAGAAGAAAAATACAAGAAAAGTATAATGAAGAACATAATATTACTCCAAAAACTATTATTAAAGAAATAAGAGAAGTAATAACTAATAAAGATACAAAACAAGATAAAAAGAAAAAATTAAGTAAGAAAGAATTAGCTCTAGAAATAGATAAGATAGAACAAGAAATGAGAGAAGCCGCAAGAAATCTTGACTTCGAAAGAGCTATGGAACTAAGAGATATCTTATTTGAAATAAAATCACAATAGGAGGAAACATGAAACTAAGTATATTTAAATCAACAACAAAAGATGGAATATTTTCAACAGATAAAAAGTATTTTCCTAATCTAACTCATGAAGAAATAAAACTATTACATGAAGTTACAATATCTAAATTTCTAAATAAATATAATTTAAAAGACAAAGTCTTAATCATTAATGACAAATGTCTTGATAAAGCAAAAACTATTACTAATAAAACAACAAGTAATAAATCAAAAATATTAATATTAAAAGAAACAATAAAAGACACAATAGTTGGAGTAGAAACAGAAGATGATCCAGTAATAGTAGCAACTGCAAAAGATGAAAAGAATCACCAAGTAGCAGCAATCTCACTATTAACACTAGAAAATCTAAAGAATAATTTATTAACAGAAATTGTGGATAAAATGATACTAGAAACAAATAAAGCTCCCTTTGAAATGACTTTCTATATTGGAGCAACTCCATCCCAACAATATTATGAAATAGATAAATCTGAAATAGACAATAGTATTTTTAATAATGCCATTATAAAGAAAAGAAAAAAATACTATTTAGATATAAGATTAGTAATATTTAATGAATTACAAAAAGAAATAGTAGACCCAAATATGATGTACTTTGATTCCACAGATACTGTGGAAAGTACTGACTACTTTTCAAAATTCAACAATAATTGTGGAAAAAACCTAATCTGCATAAAATTTATAGATGATTAATGTATATTAAGTGTAAATAACTATATATTTTGTTGGAATAAAAAGAAAAAACATAGTAATATCATAATAGAGGTGATACTATGAACAATAATGAAAGACTTGGTATAATTCAAGAACTAAAAAGTAAAAATATGCAAAGTTCTATGCGACCTGGAAGAGTAGAAGTATCAACAGAATTAGATTGGAAATTAGCATATATTTTTAATAATTATTTATCAGGAAAAGATGATAGATTACCATCATTTGAATTTATTGATAAACTATTAGAAAGTACAAGAAACTATTCAATATCTATGGGTTATGGAATAATAATAGATAGAAACTTAAGATTAAATATTGAAGATATGATAAGACCAGATGTAGCAAGAGTAGATGTTATAAGTAGAGATGGTTATAAAGCTTATGAATTATTTCAAGAAACAGGAACAACAAGAGATATAGATATTGAAAAATATCCAAGATTTGATAGAAACAGAGTAGAAAAACTAACTATGTATATAGATGAATATCATCGTTATCGTGAAAATAAAAGAGAAGAAGCAAGAACTATGAATAGATAATATAACTGCAAATGCAGTTTTTTTATTGTTTTAAAAGACAAAATAATAATTTTTTGCTATAATAAGTGCTGGTGATTTCTATGGATAAAATTATAATTAAAGGAGCTCGAGAAAATAACTTAAAAAATATAAATATTGAGCTACCTAAAAACAAACTTATAGTAATGACAGGTTTATCTGGTTCAGGTAAATCTTCTTTAGCATTCGATACTATTTATGCTGAAGGACAAAGAAGATATGTAGAAAGTTTATCAGCTTATGCTAGACAATTCTTAGGAGGAACAGAAAAACCAGATGTAGATTCAATAGAAGGATTATCTCCTGCTATATCCATAGATCAAAAAACTACTAATAACAATCCAAGATCAACTGTCGGAACAGTAACAGAAATATATGATTACTTAAGATTAGTATTTGCTCGTGTAGGAGTACCATACTGTCCTAATCATAATATTCCAATATCTTCACAAAGTGTAGAAGAAATGACAAACAAATTAATGGAATATCCTCTTGGTACTAAAATGATTATTATGTCTCCTGTAGTCCATGGAGAAAAAGGAACTCAAAAAGACTTATTAGATAGCCTAAGAAAAGAAGGCTATGTAAGAGTAAGAGTAAATGGAGAAATGATGGACTTATCAGATGAAATAAATCTAGATAAAAACAAAAAATCAAAAATAGATGTCATAATAGATAGAATAGCTTTAAAAGAAGAATCAAGATCAAGATTATTTGAATCTCTAGAACAAGCAACAAAACTATCACATGGAAAAGTAGTAATAGAACTATTAGGAGAAAATAAAAAAGAATTAGTCTTCTCAGAGTCATTTGCTTGTCCTCATTGTGAATTTTCTCTTCCAGAATTAGAACCAAGACTATTTAGTTTTAATGCCCCATATGGAGCCTGCCCAGATTGTAAAGGATTGGGAGTAAAATTACAAATAGATGAAGATTTAATCATTCCAGATCAATCAAAAACTCTAAATGAAGGTGTTATAAAGACATTAAATGATGATCCAGAAACAATAGAATATATGGAATTAGAATGTTTATGTAAGCATTATAAAATAGATATGAATAAACCATGGTCTAAATTATCTAAAAAACATAAAGATTATATTTTATATGGTAGTGATGAGCCAATAAGAATAAAATATTCAACACGTGGAGGAATGCAAAGAGATAAAAAAGACTTCTATGAAGGAGTAATTAATAGATTAGAAAGAAGATATATGGAAACATCTTCTACTTGGATAAGAGAATGGTTAGAAAACTATATGGTAGAACATACTTGTGATACATGTCATGGAGCAAGACTAACAGATGATGTATTATCAGTAAAACTAGGTAAAAAGAATATCTATGAAGTAACAAATATGTCTATTAAAGACCTAATCCCATTCTTTGAAAATCTAAAACTATCAGAAGAAAAAGCTGAAATTGCCAAATTAGTAATAAAAGAAATATTAGATAGATTAAACTTCTTAAAAAATGTAGGACTTGAATACTTAACCCTAAGTAGAAGTGCAGGAACTCTAAGTGGAGGAGAAGCTCAACGTATAAGATTAGCTACTCAAATTGGATCACACCTAACAGGAGTATTATATGTATTAGATGAACCAAGTATTGGATTACATCAAAGAGATAATAATAGATTAATTAAGTCTCTACAAGAAATGAGAGACTTAGGAAATACTTTAATAGTTGTAGAACATGATAGTGATACAATGCTTGCAGCTGACTATTTAGTAGATATAGGTCCAGGTGCTGGAGACTCAGGTGGAGAAGTAATAGCCGAAGGTACTCCACAAGAAGTAATGAATAATGAAAACAGTATTACTGGAAAGTATTTAAGTAATAAATTATGTATTGAAGTACCAAAAAAGAGAAGAAAAGGTAATAAAAAATATCTAAAAATAAAAGGAGCTAAAGAGAATAACTTAAAGAATATAGATGTAGATATTCCACTAGGAACATTTACTTGTATCACTGGAGTATCAGGATCAGGTAAATCATCACTAATCAATGAAATACTAGTAAAAGCAGTTTCTCAAAAGATTTATAAATCAAAAGAAAAACCTGGAAAACATGATAAGATTTTAGGAATAGAAAACTTAGATAAAATAGTAGCAATTTCTCAAAATCCAATTGGTAGAACACCAAGATCTAATCCAGCAACCTACACTGGAGTATTTGATGACATAAGAACATTATTTACAACTACTAAAGAAGCTAAAATGTATGGCTTTGAAAAAAATAGATTCTCATTTAATGTTAAAGGTGGAAGATGTGAAGCCTGTCGTGGAGATGGCGTAAAGAAAATAGAAATGCATTTCTTACCAGATGTATATGTACCATGTGAAGTATGTCATGGAACACGTTATAATACAGAAACACTAAAAATCAAATATAAAGGTAAGAATATTGCTGAAGTATTAGATATGAGAGTAACAGAAGCTCTAAAATTCTTTGAAAACGTACCTAAAATAAAAAGAAAACTTCAAGTAATTGAAGATGTAGGATTAGGTTATATTAAATTAGGACAATCAGCTCCAACCTTATCAGGAGGAGAAGCAGAAAGAGTAAAACTAGCAAAAGAATTACAAAAACAAGCAACTGGAAAAACCCTATTTGTTTTAGATGAACCAACAACAGGATTACATACTGATGACATCAAGCGTCTCCTTGCAATTTTACAGAAAATAGTAGATAATAATGATACAGTAGTTGTTATTGAACATAACTTGGATGTTATCAAAGTAGCAGACTACATAATAGATTTAGGACCAGAAGGTGGAGATGCTGGAGGTACAATAGTTGCAACAGGAACACCAGAAGAAGTATCCAAAGTAAAAGAATCTTACACTGGACAATTCCTAAAGAAAATATTATGAGGTAGATTATGAAGCTATTAATAAAAGAAAAAAACAAATATCGTATTAACAAATTATTAGAATGGCTAATGTATATGATAGGGTACACACTAGTATTCATCTTTGTTACTAGTTTCTTTAAAAGTATTCATATTGATAGTAATCATCTAATTATTTGGTCATTTATTATTGTAATAGTAACTTATATTTTAAATAAGACTATTAAACCAGTACTAATTACATTAACAATACCAATAACTGGATTAACACTAGGTTTATTCTATCCATTTATTAATGTATTTATTCTAAAACTAGTAGATTGGCTACTTGGAAAACACTTTGAATTAGATAGTATCTTTATCTTATTCTTTGTAGCAATCCTACTTTCAGTAGCAAACTTTATCATAGAAAAAATAATAGATAAGATAATTGGAAAGGTAAAAAGGCACTATGCATAGTATTGCTTTTGACTTAGGATTTATAAAAATATATTGGTACTCAATCTTTATATTACTAGGAGTTCTATCAGGAGTATTAATAATATTAAGAGAAGCTAAAAAGAAAAAGTTAGATGAAGACTTTATAGTAAATACACTATTCTTTGGTATACTATTTGCTATTCTAGGAGCAAGATTATATTATGTAATATTTAATTATAGTTATTATCTAAATAATCCAAGTGAAATATTTGCTATATGGAATGGTGGTTTAGCAATTCATGGTGGCATAATACTAGGTCTAATAACAGTAATATTTATGTCTAAAAAACATAAAGTAAATCTAATAGATTTATTAGATACCTTAGTAATAGGACTAATAATTGGTCAAGCAATAGGTCGTTGGGGAAATTTCTTCAATATGGAAGCCTATGGTTCAGTAGTAGGATTAGCTAATTTAAAAGCCATTGGAATACCACAATTCATAATAAATGGAATGTATATAGATGGAGCCTATCATCATCCAACATTTCTTTATGAATCAATATGGTGCCTAATTGGTTTTATATTATTACTTATTAATAAAAAAGAAATGAAAGAAGGACAATCACTAGGTTTTTATTTAACTTGGTATGGTATAGGAAGATTCCTAATAGAATCATTAAGAACAGATTCATTAATGTTTGGTAGTTTTAAAATAGCCCAAATAATATCATTAATATTTATAATAGTAGGAATATATTTCTTATTTGTTTATAGAAAAACAGGAGGCAAAAATGAATAAAAAAGTTGTAGTATTCGGTGGAGGTACAGGTATCTCCTATCTATTAAGAGGATTAAAAGATTTCCCAATTGATATAACAGCAGTAATAACAGTATCAGATAATGGACGTTCAACTGGTAGATTAAGACAAGAATTCCATACACCAGCAGTAGGAGATATTAGACAAGTAGTAACAAATCTATCATCAACAGATGCTGCTATTAAAAAGATGTTATCATATCGTTTTAATACATCAAGTGATCTTAATGGTCATGCATTAGGAAACTTAATTTTAACAGCTATGTTAGATATCACAGGTTCCCTAAAAGAATCAATCTCATCATTAAGTAAACTACTAGATGTAAGACATACAGTTTTACCAATCTCAGAAGATGCTAACTTAACATTAATGGGAGAAGATGTAAAAGGAAATATCATTGAAGGAGAAGAAGAAATAACAAAATCTCCAAATAAAATTAAAAGAATATTTTATAAGGATGAACCAAATGTCTTACCAGAAGTAATAAAAGCAATAAATGAAGCAGATTTATTAATACTAAGTATGGGAAGTCTATATACATCAATTCTTCCAAATGTTATTTGCAAAGAAGTACAGTTAGCAATCGGAGATAGTGATGCTCCAATAATGTATGTATGTAATGCTGTATCACAACCTGGTGAAACAGATGGTTTCAAAGTATCAGATCACATTAAAATGTTAAATAACTATTTAGGAGAAAGAAATGTTGATGTAGTAATTGCCTCACACACTAAAATACCTAAAAACATAGCTCATAAATATGAAACAGAAGAACAAAAAGACCCAATATTAATAGACTATGAGGAGTTAGAAAAATTAGGTGTAGAACTAATAGAAGATGACTTAATAGTAATAGAAGACAATATAATACGTCATAATAGTCTAAAAGTTAGTTCACTAATATTTTCTTATTTAATTAAATAATGTCTTTTACAACAACAATAAAAAAAGAAATAACCCAAATCGAATCAACAGAATCAGAAATGATTGCTGAACTATCCGGTTTTATAAGAAATAATAGTACAATAAGCAATGGGTCTCTAGCAACAACATCAGAGAAATTAAATGTTCTAGAACGTTTTCAATATTTTATAAAAGAACTATATCAAGTAGATTCTGAAATAATAGTAATAGATAATGTTAATTTTAGTAAAAATGATTTATATGAATTAAAAGTAGAAAAAGATGTAAACAAAATATTAAGAAACATAGGTTTCTATGATGAAAATAATGAATACTTAGAAACAGCTCCAACATATATAGTAGGAGCAAATGAAGAAATAAGAGCATATCTAAGAGGAGTATTCTTATGTAGTGGTAGTATTAATGATCCAAAAACTTCAAGATATCACTTAGAATTATTAATACCAACTCCAGCAGAAGCAGTATTTGTTCAACAACTACTTAATATATTTGATTTAAATGCTAAAATTATAAATCGTGAAAAAGGATACATGATCTATGTAAAAGAAGCAGAAAAAATAAGTGACTTCTTAAAAATAATAAAAGCAAATAATGCTGTCTTATATTTTGAAGATGTTCGTATTTACCGTGATCAAAAAAATAAAACTAATAGACTAAATAATTGTGAACAAGCTAATATGGATAAAATAATAGAGACAGCAACAGCTCAAATAGAACAAATAGAAATAATAGAAGAGACAAATAGTATAGATTTATTAGATGAAAGAACACAAGTAGCCTTGAAATATAGAAAAAAATATCCAGAAGCTTCTCTAAAAGAGTTAGCTGAAATAATAACAATAGAGACTGGAAAAAGCCTATCTAAGTCAGGACTAAATCATCGTTTAAGAAAAATAAAAGAATTAGCAGAACGTTTAGAAAAAAACAAGAATAGCTAATTCTTTTTTTGTCTATTAGCTGTAAACAACACTTTTTATAATCAAATATACAAATTATCTATGATATAATGACTACATAGAATAAGAGGTGGTAATTATGATAGAAACAATTGAAGTTACTATTAATAATAAAATACATACTTATAACAAAGATACAACATTACTAGAAATATCAAAAGATTTTCAACATGAATTTAAATACCCAATTATATTAGCACGTGTTGGTAATAGATTAAAGGAATTATCAAATCAAATCCAAGAATCTTGTACAATAGAATTCTTAGATTTAACCTCTAGAGAAGGAAATGCTGCTCATATTAATGGTTTAGTTTATGTAATGTTATATGCTGTAAAAAGATTATATGGAAAAAAAGCAAACATAGTTGTAGAACATTCCTTAGATAAAGGTATTTATATAGAATCATCATTTAAACTAAATGGTGAAAAAGTTGATGAAATAAAAAATATGATGAAGACTATCATCAAAGAAGATAAGCCTATTATTAAGATGAATATTGATAGAATGGAAGCTAAAAAATACTTCGAAAGTATTGGAGATTTAGCAAAAGCAGGAGTAATGCTATATAACACAAACAACTATGTAACATTATATAGATTAGGTAATTTATATAATTACTTCTACAACTTAATGCCTACATCTACTAGTCTAGTAAAAGACTTTGACTTAACATATATTAAAGATAATGGTTTCATATTAAGATTCCCAACAGAGTATATGCCAGATAAAATAAAAAAATATGAACATCATCCCCACATGTTTGAAGTATTTAAACAATATCGTGATTGGGCTAAATTAATAAATGTAAAAAACTCAGTAGATTTAAATAGAATAGTTTCCACAGGTAAATACAATGACCTAATCAAAATAGACGATACCGTTCAAAACAGTAGATTACTAACAGTAGCTAAAGAAATAAACGATCGTAAAAAAGATATAAAAATAGTTTTATTAGCAGGACCATCATCATCAGGTAAAACAACAACATCTAAAAAGATATGTATGTACTTACATACATTTGGTCTAAATCCTAAAGTAATAGGAATGGACGATTACTTTGTAGATAGAGTAGATACACCTAAAAATCCAGATGGTTCATATGACTATGAATGTCTAGAAGCTCTAGATTTAAAACTATTTGATAAACAAATGGCTGCTTTATTAAAAGGCGATGAAGTATTAACTCCTACATATAACTTTAGTTTAGGTAAAAAAGAATATAATAATTCTATGAAATTAGAAGAAGATGATATTTTAGTAATTGAAGGAATACATGCTCTTGATAATAAAATACTAACTAATATTCCAAGAGAAAAGAAATATAAAATCTACATATCTGCCTTAACAGAAGTAAATGTAGATGACCATAATCGTATTTCAACAACAGATAATAGATTACTAAGAAGAATAATAAGAGATAATCGTACAAGAGGACATAAAGTAGATGATACACTAGCTGCATGGGCAAGTGTAAGAAAAGGAGAAGAATTATACATTTTCCCATATCAAGATGAAAGCGATGTAACAATAAATTCAGCTGCTATATACGAAATAGGTGTACTAAAAACATATGTAGAGCCATTATTATACTCAGTAGAAAATGACTCACCATACTATGAAGAAGCCAAAAGATTAATTGACTTCTTAAGAGTATTTTTACCAATACCATCTGATGCTGTACCAGAAGACTCAGTATTAAGAGAATTTATTGGAGGAAGCTACTTCGAATAACAATATCCACAAATTTTGTGGATATTTTTTTATGATGCAATAATACTTGTACATAAACGTAATAACTTAAAAAAAACATTGAAGTCTTAAAAAATACCATTTATAATTAAAGAGTAAGGAGGATTTTAATGATTAAAGTAGCAATTAATGGATTCGGAAGAATCGGAAGATTATGTTTTAGATTAATGGAGGAGAACCCAGAGTTTGAGGTAGTAGCAATCAATGACTTAACTGATGCTGAACAATTAGCATACTTACTAAAATACGATACTAATCATAGAAACTATCGTATTGATGAAATTCATGCTGATGGAGACTATATTGTAGTAGGAGATAGAAGAGTAAGAGTATATGCTGAAAAAGATCCTGCAATGTTACCATGGGGTGAATTAGATGTAGATGTAGTATTTGAATCAACTGGATTATTTACATCTGAAGAAAAAGCTATGGCTCATATCAATGCTGGAGCAAAGAAAGTAATTATTTCAGCACCTGCAAAAGGTAATGTAAAGACAATCGTTTACAATGTAAACCATGAAACATTAACAGGAGATGAAAAAATTATTAGTGCAGCATCTTGTACTACTAACTGTCTAGCACCTGTTGTAGATGTTTTAGATAAAGAGTTTGGAATTGTAAAAGGATATATGACAACTGTACATGCATATACAAATGATCAAGCATCACTTGACATTGCACATAAAAAAGGACACTTAGCACGTCGTGGTAGAGCTTGTGCTGCTAATATCGTACCAGCTTCAACTGGAGCAGCTTCAGCAATCGGACTTGTTTGTCCAAATCTAGCAGGAAAATTAGATGGAACTGCAATGCGTGTACCAGTACCAACTGGCTCAGTTGTAGATTTAACTCTAGAACTTGGAAGAAATACAACTGCAGAAGAAATCAATGAAGTATTACGTGCTCATACTAATGAAACAATGGAATTTACAATGGATCCAATTGTATCTTCAGATGTAATTGGAAGACGTTGTGGTTCACTAGTTGATGGATTATCTACTAATGTTTTAGAAGTAGAAGGAAAACAATTAGTAAAAGTAGTATCTTGGTATGATAATGAAATGTCATATACTGCTCAAATGGTTAGAACTGCAAAGTACTTAATGAACAAATAAAAGAAGCACTGCTTCTTTTTTTTTATGTAAAAATAATATATAATAAAATAAAATAGAATAATAAGGAGAGTAATTATGGATAATAAAAACGTACCAGAAGAATCAAAAGTAGAAGAAGAAAAACAAGAGAAGAAAAGATCCTTTCTATGGAATTATATAGGAAATATATTTGCGTTTTTTTGTATTACAACATTTATTGCAGTTGTAGCAGCAATACACTATCCAAATCCAGCAACAATCTTTATAGCTTCAGTAATAGCAATTATTTATATAATAACAATAATTCTATTTCAAAATAAGCCACAACCAGAAGAAATAGCAGAACCACCAAAAAAATTAGGAGCTATACTAGTTACTATTTGCATAATAGTTGCTAATATTGTTTTATTTATTTATTTCTCATCAGCAAATATTCCTGAAATATCTATAATACCAGTAATATTTGGATTTCTATACATAATAATTATATGGACAGGAGATACACTATTAAAATCTTCTACAGTTAATACAACAATTACTACTTCAGCAGCATCAACAGCACAGACACAACAACCAGCACAACCACAATTTCCACAAGCAGCTCAAGGAACACCAGTAGTAGTAGCTGATTATCCAACTTTTGTTAGAACAAAAAGCGAAGATGTTGCATTAAGAAATTATATAAACATGACATTTACAAAAAATAAGCTAAATGCAAATGCAACATTGCCATATACTGAAAAAAGAAAAAACATTTTAACAATAATTTATTGTTTGTTAGTTTATATAGTAACAACACTATTTATGGCTTATCATACTCATCCATTTATCGTCATAATATTCTTAATAGTCCTAACTATCTTCTATATAAAAATGTCACGTGGCAAAGTAATAGAAGACATCTTAATCAAAGAAATCAAAGCACGTCCAGATGAGAAAATGGAAAATATTATAGTTAGTAAAATGCAAGAAGCAACAGAAAATAATAATATTTTCTTTAGAGTGATGACTTCTCTTGTAACAGTAGCACTAATATTACTAGTATTCTTTGAACCACATATGATATTTGAAAATACACCTGATGGATACTACTTAAGATATTACACATTAGGTATATTTAATAATCCAAGTGATGTAAAAGTACCTGCTCAATATAAGAATAAAGATGTAGTAGGAATAAGAGGTAGTGTTTTTGAAAACATGATTTTTATAAAAAATGTTCAACTACCTGAAACAATTAAAGAAATAAGAGGAGATGCTTTTAAAAATTGTATCAATCTAGAATCAATTAACTTACCATTACAATTAAAAGAAATACATGGTTCTACTTTTGAAAACTGTTCTAAATTAAAAGCTATTAACATTCCAGAAGGAGTAAAAAGAATAGGCGGATCAGCCTTTAGAAATGATAGCAATCTATCTGAAGTAGTAATTCCAAAATCAGTAACGGAAATAGGAAGCTCTGCTTTTAGAGCAACTAATATCCAAAAAGTATGTATAAGTAAAAATGCTTATGTAAATGAAAGAGCATTTAAAGAAACATATCCAACTATTGTATATTATGAAAATAACTGTCAAGAAGACAATGTCAGGGGGGAAGACAATGAATGGGGAGAATACGAATAATTATAAGTTTATTCATTTATTATATGTACCTACAATGGCTTGCAATATGGCCTGCAAATACTGCTATCTAGAAGATAATACTAAAGATGAATGGACTGATAAAGATCCTCTAGATACATTAAAATATGCTGTAACTAAGTTTTATGATAATAAAGTAATACCATTTAATATATCTCTACATGGTGGAGAAGTAACAACATTATCCAAAAAAGACTTTAGAAACATTATAGAATATATATCAAATTATTATAAAAAAAATAAAGTATTAATAGAATCAAATGGTTTTCCCCTAGGAAATCCACATATAAAAACAAATCTATATAATATAGAAAAACATCTAGATACCATAAAAGAATTTAATGTATCAATTAGTGGAAGTATAGACCTACCACTAAATAAGCATGAAGAGTATCGAGTAACTAAGTCAAATAAAAAGACTTTAGACAAGATACTAGAAAATGTAAAATTATTAGAAAGTATACCAAATAAAAAGAAGGTATCAGCAACTATTTTTAAAGAGCACTTTAATCTAGATCAAATAGTAAAAGATATAAAATATTTAGACAAAAATACTTGTCTAGATATGAATGACTTTAATTTTATGATAGGTTTTGATTATAATTCTAATAATTTACTACATCACATAGATGAAGAAGAGCAATTAGAACTATTTAATCGTATGCATAAAGAATTTGCAAATACTAATCTAGATTATGGACTAAATAATGCTTGGTTTGCTGAATTTGGTCCTAATTATTGTACTAATTGTGATAATTGTGGAGAAAAATTCTTCTTATTAGAAAAAAATGGAGATATTTACTCATGTGTAAGAGGTCAAAAAAATAAAAACTTCTATTATGGAAATATTTATACTAATACAGTAGAAGAAATATTACAAACAGCCTACAATAAAATATTAACTGCTCATAATAAACTACCATTTAATGAAGAATGTAGTAAATGTAAATATCTATATTTATGTAAAACAGGATGTCCATTTGTAAAAAATACATATAAAACAAATAAATCATATACTTGTAAACTACAACAAGCTCTATATGAAAAATTAAATCTTTCTAAAGATGAGTATAATGAAGAAACAGTTTACCAATATGTATCAGAAATGCATCCGAGTGAACAATATAAGTATTTTCCAATTATTCAAAATGAGAAAAAACATATTTTAGATCTAATAGAAGAAGATGAAAAATTAAAATACATCTATGATTCCAATAGTTATATTTTAAAAGTAAATGATGATGAGTATAAATTAGAATCACAAATTACTAAAAGAATAAGAAAAATAATCTGTCTAGATAATAATTCCAAAATAGAATTATATATCAAGAAAAATATCTTAGATGAAGAAACACCATATCCTAATAATAATGCATTATATATAATGCTACTAAGTGGAAATACTATTACATATGGAGATGAAAATAGAACTAAACAAGCACATATAATGACTCATGAAGTATATAAAGGTGTCCTAGAACAAAATATATCAGATAAAAAAGATTATTTTAAATTAGATATAACTAACATTTTAAAAGATTATTTCAAATACTTATCTAAAGATAATCCAAACAACCTCTTTGTAACAACCCAAGCTTTAAGAGATTATCATTATACAAAACAAAAAAATAATGCATATTATCATATTGATACTATCAATTTACCATTTCAAAATATAGAATTTTATCTATTAGAAGGAGATTACAATGATAAAGAAGAATCCAGAAACATATAACGAATTAAGAGCTGTCCATAATCTAATGCAACTAAATAGTCATTATAAAGTATCACAAGAATTTTTAGATGAAGCTTATGATTTTATAATGCAAGATCCAAATAATACAATAGATTGTGGCTCAACAAGTATTACATTTAAAAAACCAAATGGAGAAGTAGTAAAAACATTTCAAACAAACCATAATTCCACAATTATAGATGGCTTAATAGTATCATCAATTGCTCTAACCATAATTCCACATTATAATCCATCATCTTCTGGTGGAGGTGGAGGCTTTTCATCAAATAATAACAATAATAACAACAATAATAATAACAATAATAATAACCACTAGGAGAAAATATGATAACAGAATCAAAACAAGCTAAAAGACTAAACAGTCTAGGTATTAACATAAAAACATTTTTCTATGATAATGGAAAAAAGAAGCAAAGAAATACTGATAATTCACTAAATCAAGATATAAAACAAGGTATTATTATTGAAAAAGATTATTATAAACATGGAGATTTATTAAGAAAAGAAAAAAGCTTTGATTCACGTATAAGCTATACATATGAGTTTTCTGGAGAAGATAAGTATACTTGTAAAAACTGTGGTATGGAAGGAGAAGTAAAAGATTTTACTGATGGTTGCCCATACTGTCATACAAATTATAATATTGATTATGATAATAAAGAACTAAGTAATAAAAAATATTATGATCTAATAATAAAAGACAAGTCTTATATAATTAAAACATTTATTTTAGACATAGTATTTTCACTACTATTAGTTGGAATATATATCTATAATACTAGTAGAACATTTTATACATTTGACATAATAAAAATAATAGTAATAGGCTTCTTCATAAGCTTAGTATTGTTCTTTATCTTTTATTATTTAGATGCCTTAATTATTCTACCTTGGTTACGTAAAAAGAAAGAAAAATCTAATCAAAAACAAGTAGAATTTTGGAATAGAATGCAAAAATATTTTATAAGTAAAACAAAATTCTATAATAATTTAAACTATGAATTAAGAAATTTATTCTATAGTGATAAATATAAAGATGTAGTAGATTATGATATACTTGATTACAACTCATTAAAAGAAAAAGAAGAAGATGACAAACTATTTGTAACAATAAATATAGATATAAGAATAATAAGACTAGTAAACAATAAAATAGAATCTAAAATAGAAACAAAAGAATTCTTACTAAAAAGAGTAGAATCAAAACTAGAATTAACAAAAAAAGTAAATTTTATTCCTTGCCCTAATTGTGGAGCAAGCATTGATGCTACTACTGAAGTATGTGAGTATTGTGGAACACCACATAACTATTTACAAGAATGGTATTTGCAAGAATTATAATTAAAAACATCGTAGGATGTTTTTTTTATGTCAAAAATTTGATATAATTCTAGTAGATAGGAGAGTTATATGAAAACATTATTAGATTTAGATGTAAATAATAAAAAAGTAATTATAAGATGTGATTTTAACGTACCATTAAAAGATGGGAAAATAACAGATGATACAAGAATAGTAGCAGCCCTACCTACTATAAAATATTGTCTAGATAATAATGCCAAAGTAATATTATTATCTCATTTAGGAAGAGTAAAAGAAGAAGCAGACCTAGCTAAAAATGACTTATCTCCAGTTGCTGAAAGATTAAGTGAATTATTAGAACAAGATATATTATTCTCAACAGAGACAAGAGGACAAGAGTTAGAAGATGCAGTTCAAATGTTACAACCTAAAGACGTTTTATTAATTCAAAATACAAGATATGAAGACTTAGATGGTAACAAAGAAAGCTCAAATGATGAAGAATTAGGAGCATATTGGGCATCACTTGGAGATGTATTTATAAATGATGCGTTTGGAACTATTCATAGAGCCCATGCATCAAACTGTGGAATAGCTTCCCACTTGCCAAGTGCTTTTGGATTCTTAATTGAAAAAGAATTAACTGCTTTATCAGAATTAGATAATCCAGAACATCCATTTGTTGTAATATTAGGAGGAGCTAAAGTAAGTGATAAAATAGGTGTAATTGAAAACCTAGTAACAAAAGCAGATAAAATACTAATAGGAGGTGGAATGGCCTTTACTTTCTTAAAAGCAAAAGGATTAGAAATAGGTAAATCCCTATTAGATGAAGAAAACATAGAATTCTGTAAAAAAGTATTAACAGATTATCCAGATAAAATAGTATTACCAATCGATGTAGCAGTAACTAATGAATATACCGATGATGAAGAATATAGAACAAAATCTATAGAAGAAATAGCAACTGATGAAATGGGTCTAGATATTGGACCTAAAACAGAAGAATTATTTGAAAAAGAAACTGCTTCTGCTAAAATAGTTGTATGGAATGGTCCACTAGGAGTATATGAATTCTCTAAATATAAAAAACATACAGATAAATTATTAGCATATTTAGTAAATAATAATATCAAGACTATTTTAGGTGGTGGCGATATCGTAGCAGCAGCAGCAAATGCTGGATATAAAGATAAAGTATATCATGCCTCAACAGGTGGAGGAGCAACACTAGAATATATGGAGGGTAAAAAACTTCCAGGAATTGAAGCAATTAAATAAAAATAATAAGTAAAAGCTTATTAAGAGGTGGTAAAGTTGAATAAAAATTATTTTGTTGTCAATCCTTATAGTAATGAAGATTTAGCACAAATAATTGATTTTGAAAAACATAATGATAGTGTATTTATCTCTAAGGCAATAGAAGAGACTAAAACTAAAATGAGTGAAGAAGAGTATAAAAACTTGAAAAAAACAAGTAATACTATTACACTAGATTATTGTCTAAGAGAAGGAAAAGAAGTAAAAGACCTTTGTCATATAGTAGGAGAAAGAGATATTAAAACTGCTACTGTCTTTTTAGCACCTATAAAAGGTAAAAGAAAAAAATTAATAGAACAAGTAACAGACTATATCTTTAATGTATTAGGAATGGAACAATTATTTGTTCAAATAAAACCACAAGATCTAAATATAATAAAAACATTAGAAGAATTAAATTTTATCTCATTAGGAGATGAAAATGGAAATATAATCTATTTAAAAGATAAGGAAGAAGAAAAAGAACTAGGAAGAAGAATAAGTTAATGAAGAATCTAAAGAAAAACACAATTATATTATTACTAATAACTATAATCGTCTTATACTTTGTTTTAAAAGATGATATGAATAATATTATTACAACATTAGGTACTATGAACTATTTCTTTGTTGTAATAGCTATTCTCTTCTTCTTTTTTTATATTGTATTAAGAGCTTATGTTAACTATTTAGTAGTTGATGAAAAAGAAAAATATACTTTTCTAGAAGCAATCAAACATAACATAATAGTTTTATTCTTTAATGGAATTACACCATTCTCAACAGGTGGCCAACCAATGGAAATATATATGTTAACAGAACATGATATTAAATTAAGTAAAGCAACAAACGTTACAATCCAAAACTTTATTTTCTATCAAGTGGCCTTAGTACTATATGGACTTTTAGCAGTATCATACAATGCTATCTTCCATATCTTTCCTAAAGTACCATTCTTAAGACACTTAGTATTAGTAGGATTCTTAATCAATACCTTAGTAATAGTAATATTAGCTATAATAACATTCTCAGATAAATTAACTAAAAAAATGATTCACTTGGTATTAAAAATAGCCAAAAAACTAGGTATATTAAAAAAACATAAAGACTTAAGAGAAAAACTAGATGTAAAAGTAGATGAATTTCAAACAAGTTCAAGAAAACTATTAAAGGACAAAAAATTATTCTTTAAAGGAGTATTCTTAAACTTCTTAGCCTTAACATGTTTTTATATAATTCCATTATTCTTAGTATTAGGACTACATAGTAATAGTATAAATATGATGGATTCAATTACATCTAGTGCTTATACATTAATAGTTGGAAGTTTTGTACCAATACCAGGTGCTAGTGGAGGAATAGAATATTCATTCACTCAATTTTTTGGTAACTTCATATCATCTGATATGATAAACACTGTATTATTAATATGGCGATTCATAACATACTATTTAGGTATGATATTAGGAGCAATATTATTTAATTTCCATAATAAGAAGGTGACAAAATGAGAATAGGAATTTTTACGGAAACATATACCCCATACATTAGTGGATTAGTAACAAGCGAAGTAATGCTAAAACATGCCCTAGAAAAAATGGGTCATGAAGTATATGTAGTAACAGCAAACTTACGTAGTTTTAAATACGAGTATGATGAAAAAGAAAGAGTATTTAGAATACCTGGAATTCCAACTGGAATATATGATTCCAGATTAACAAGTACTTATCCAATAAGAGCAATTAATAAAATAAAAAGCTGGCATCTAGATGTAATACATTCCCAAACAGAATTCTCAATTGGAACATTTGCAAGAATTTTTGCTAAACAATTTAATATTCCATTAGTCCATACATATCACACTATGTATGAAGACTATGTTCACTATATAACAAAAGGTTATTTTAAAAAATCAAGCAAAAAACTAGTAGAATACTTAACTAAATTCTATTGTGATACAACTGCAACAGAATTAATAGTACCTACTAATAAGACATATAAACTATTTAAAGAAAAATATCATTATGAAAAAGCAATAAATATTATTCCAACTGGAATAGAAGTAGAAAGATTCTATAAAGAAAATGTAGACCCCAAAGAAATAGATAATTTAAGAAAAACACTTAATATATCTAAAAAAGATTTCGTTATCTTATTTGTTGGACGTTTAGCAGCAGAAAAAAACATAGAATTCTTATTAGAATCACAAAAAGAATTAATTAAAAAGCATAATAATATAAAATTAGTTATTGTTGGAGATGGACCAGATAAAGAAAAATATGAAGAATTATCTAAAAAATTAGATATAGATAAAAATACTATTTTTACTGGAAAAGCAGCTTGGGGAGATATGCCTTATTACTACAATATTGCCGATGCTTTTGCAACCGCTTCTAAATCAGAGACACAAGGACTTACCCTAATAGAAGCTATGGCAGCCGATGTCTCAGTAGTATGTATGCGTGATGAAGCCTTCTTAAGTATGGTAACAGAAGACCTAAATAGTTTGATATTTGAAACTCAAGAAGAGTATCAAGAAAAAATACTTTACTTATACAATAATCCAAAAGAACATAAGAAAATGAACCATCAAGCTCGTATTGCCGCAGAACAATACTCTGCCACTATCTATGGTACAAAAGTATTAGATGTATATAAGAGAGCTATTAAAGAGAAAAAAGAAGAGAACAGATTTGGTATTTTTTCACAAATAATTAAGAAATTAAAAGGAGAGTAATATGATAATTGCCTTAAATAATAAAAGTCATTTAGATAAAGAAGAATTTGAAAAATATAATGAAGAATTAGAGACTATTAACACTAGACATACTTTAATACTATGTCCAAGTACTATTAATATTCCTCTAGCAACTCATAAAAACTATTATCTAGGTGCTCAAAATATTTCTAAATTTAAAGAAGGAGCTCATACAGGAGAAGTAACCGCAACACAAGCTTATACATATGATTGTAAATATACAATTATTGGTCATAGTGAAAGAAGAGAAGAACAACATGAATCAAATGAAGATACTAACGAAAAAATAAAAAGAAGTTTAGATGCTAACTTAACACCAATACTATGTATTGGAGAAACAAAAGAAGAAAGAGAAGAAAATCGTTATAAAGAAGTATTATCAAAAGAGCTAACAATCGCAACAAGAGATTTAACAGAAACAGACAAAGAAAAAGTAATAATAGCTTATGAACCAATATGGTCTATAGGAACTGGTATAATACCTAATAATAATCAAATAGATGAAGTATTCTCTTTTATAAAAGAATTTCTTCCAAATAATAAAATACTATATGGAGGAAGTGCTAATGAAGAAAATATAGACGAATTGAATAACTGTAAATATATTGATGGATATCTTTTAGGTGGCTTAAGTTTAAAATTAGAAAATCTACAAGTATTTATAGATAAAATTAAAGACTAGCTCCTAGTCTTTTTTCTATGACAAAGATAAGATTATTAACAAATCAAAGCCAAACCTTAAAAGAACTATTAAATAAGATAAATGTTAATGAACACATCAGCTTAGAAATAGAATTAGAAAATAATGAAACACTATTACTAAATTTAGAAATAAGTCCATATGAAAAAATAAATATTATAAATACTTTATTAAGCAAAAATATAATAAGTAGTGCCATACATATAGATCATAAAGAAAAATTAAAAAACTCATATACATTAAACAAACTAAATATAAATAGACAAATAAAAATATATAAAGATCAATTTAGAAGAGAAGTACTTTTTGAGTTACTAGATATATTACATAGATTAGGTATAAAAACACATCATCTAGGTTACACTTATATAAAAGAAGCTATATACATTGTCTACTACAATAAAACAATTATTAATAATATGACTGAAGTATATAAAAAAATAAGTATAAAATATAATACTTCAATATCAAGTGTAGAAAGTAATATAAGAAGAGCAATAGAAGAAGGCTTTAAAAATGCCTCTCCTGATGACATAAAACAAATATTTGGCTATAGCTTAGATTATCAAAATGTTTGTCCTACTAACTCAGTCTTTATATTAACTATCTCCGATATCTTAAAAACTAAATTTAATAGATATAATAATTAGTTGACTTTTTTTTAATTAAAAAGTATACTTAACTTAGAAAATATGTGGGGAGGCTACAATTTATGGAGCGTAAAATAGAAAAATTTCTATCTAAATGGCAAAAGGATATAATTAGAAAACCATTAATAATATATGGACCAAAACAAATAGGTAAAACATTTACTGTTTTAGAATTTGCTAAAAAAGAATATAAAAATGTCGTTTATTTCAACACATATAATAATAAAGAATTATTTAATTTATTTGTAAGAGAAAAATCAACTGAAAAATTAATTAATAATTTAGCTCTAATATCTGGAGAAACTATTCTAAAAGAAGATACACTAATTATTTTAGATAACCTAGTAGATATTGAATTCGTAAGAGGTCTAAAACTATTTGGATCAGAACATAGTAAATATCATATTATAGGTATAACTTCAAAAAGAGAAAAAATTATTGAATTTAAAGGTGAAGAATTACAATTTAAATCAATGACTGAATTAGACTTCGAAGAGTTCTTATGGGCCAATGATGAGAAAAGTCTAGCTGAATTAATAAGAGAATCATTCAATAAGAAAAAGACTTGTCCATTTCATAAAGTAGCATTAGAATTGTTCCAAGTTTATTTATCAACAGGAGGATTCCCAGAAATAGTAAATGCTTATCTAGATAATAAAACACCATTTGAAATAGATGCTATGAAACAAAAAATAATTGATGTATATCATAATGAATTAATAACATCTCCTAATCTAATAGATATAACAAGAGGAGTAGAAGTAATGGACTCTATTCCAGAGCAATTAACTAAAGACAATAAAAAGTTCCAATATGGAGCAATTGGTACTGGAAAAAGAGCTAAAGACTATGAATCATCTATAAACTACTTAGTAAATAATCAACTAGCATATCGTAGCTATAAAATAACTACAGTAAAGTCTCCACTAAGTAGTTGCAAAGAAAAAGATAGTTTTAAACTATATGTACCAGATGATGGCTTATTATATTCACTACTTCACTTGAATTATAAAAAGTTTGCAACTGATGAACATTTAAAAGAAACAATTTATGAAAATCATATTGCCAAAACATTATCTGAAGGAGATTATGCATTGTATTACTATCAATCAGAAGGAAAAGCAGAAGTTAATTTTGTAATACAAAATAGAAATGGTCAAATATTCCCATTAGAATTAACTACTAAGACAGATTCTAAAGCTAAATCCCTATCAGTATTTATGAAGAAATTTACTGTATCTCAAGCATACAGAGTAACAGAAAACAATTTCCAAACAAAAAAAGATATTAGATATATTCCAATATATTCAATATTCTGCTTAAATGATAAAATGTAATAAAAACTATTAGTTAAATAATAGTTTTTTTAATAGTAAAAAAACTTGTAGAACAAAATAATAAATATTATAATTAAAATATAAGGAGGATGAGAAAATGGAAGAGAAAAAGAAAGGAAAAGGTTTAGTCGTAGCATTAGTAATTATAATTATTCTTTTAGTGGCAGTACTAGCAGTATGTGTAACACTTTTACTAACAACCAATAAAGAAGAACCAAAAATAGATAATAAACAACCAATAGAAGAAAAATATACTGACTTAGAGTTAGATGATAGTCTAGTACAAGATGCAAATAAAATTATTCCAAATTACATGTGTGGTGGATTAGCTATTACTTTAAAAGAAAAAGATATGAAAATTGATGATTTCTCAGATAATGAAAAGTTCAATATGGTAACTGCATTATATTTCGATAAATTAATAGATTCATCAAGCAATAATTCATCATTTACTTTTAAAGAAGAAGAATTAAATAAATACTTTGCAAACTTAAAATTTATGGATTCATTTAAGCCAGGAATAGATACAGGTACTGATGTTAATGGAAAAACTATCCATGAAGGAACAAAATTCATAGATGAAACAATATATCCATTCTATATGACTTATAAAGATGGTGTTTATACAATGGGTGGCTACGGAACAGGATGTGCTGGACCATCAAATGAAGGCTATAAATTATATATGGAAAAAGCTAAGAAAAATTCAAGTCAATTAATAATTAACTATGCTAGATACTATGAAAAACCAGAAATGGATGAATCAACTGATACATTCTACTATGAAGCATATAATCATAAAGGAGATAAAGATGTTGTCTCAAAAGTAGAATATTCAGAAAAAGGTACTAAAATAGATACATCTAAATTAGATCATTATGACTTTATCTATAATATTAAAGACAATAATATTAGATTAGAAAAAATAAAATATTATGAAAGCTAGTTATCTAGCTTTTTTTATTTGTTCGATTGTCTAATATGAACATTTATTCTATAATCAAATTAGAGGTGGTCCTATGAAAGAAAGAATTATATTTCATATAGATGTAAATAATGCTTTTCTATCATGGACTGCAGTTTACTTATTAAAAAATGGTTATAAAAAAGATATTAGAACAATACCTAGCATTATTGGAGGAGATGAAAAAACAAGAAGGGGAATAGTTCTAGCCAAATCGCCAGTTGCTAAAAAATATAAAATAGTAACAGCAGAAACAATTTATTCTGCAAAAAAGAAATGCCCAAATTTAGAAATATATCCTCCTAACTTTAATTGGTACCATGAAAAGTCAAAAGAATTAATGAATTACTTATCAAATTATTCTCCAGAATTAGAACAATTCTCAATAGATGAATGCTTCCTAGATATGTCAGGCATGAAGTATATCTATAATGACTTAATAGAATTAGCTTATAAAATAAAAGAAGAAATAAAAGAAAAATTTGGATATACCGTAAATATTGGAATAGCAAATAATAAATTATGCGCTAAAATGGCATCAGACTTTGAAAAACCAGATAAGGTACATACTTTATTCAAAGATGAAATAGCATCTAAACTATGGCCACTAGATGTAGGTGACTTATTTATGTGTGGAAAAAGAGCAACAGAAGAATTGAAAAAATTAGGAATTAATACTATCGGTGATCTAGCCAGATATGATGAAAAAAAATTAATAAAGAAATTTAAGTCAATGGGAGAATATCTCCATAAAGCAGCTTATGGAATAGATGATTCTAAAGTAGAAAGAGAAAGAGGAGAAAGAAAAAGTATAAGTACAGAAAGAACTCTAAATAAAGATACAAGTAATAAAGATGAATTAAAAGATATACTTTATAAAGAAACACTAGAAGTAGCAAGACAACTACGTAGAAAAAAGATGTATGCTAAAACAATAGGTATCATATATAAAGATGTATTATTCAAAAAATATTCACAACAATTAACTCTATCAACACCAACTAATAGTGATAAAGAATTATTTGAAAAAGTCTTAGAGTTATTTAATAATTCTTTTAGAGAAGAAGATATAAGACTAATAGGTGTAAGATTATCAAATCTAACCACTAATAAAGAATCACAAATATCAATATTTGATATAGAAGAAGAAAAACATGATGAAAAGTTTCAAGAAACAATAGATAAAATAAATAATAAATTTGGTAAATCTTTAATTGAGCCAGCATCATTAAAATTAATAGATAAAAATCAAAAAATATAATTGAAAAAACTGCTCATTTTTGATTAAATAAAATAGGAGGATAAAGAGTATGGAGAAAGAAAAAGAAAAGAAAGAGCCAAAAAAAGAAACAAAGAAAAAAGTAACTAAGAGTGAAACTAAAAAAGTAGTAGAACACAAATTTTGTGGAGAATGTGGAAATAAATTGGGTAAAAATGATAAATTTTGTGAAAATTGTGGAGCACCAACTCATATAGAGATTAAAGAAGAAAAAAAATCCCCAAAAGCAGTGGAAAAAGAAGAAAAGAAAGAAGAAGTAGAAACTAAAAAAGAAAAAGAAGTCACAAAAGTTGTTGAAAAAGAAGAAAAAGTAGTTGAACCAATACCAAAAAAGAAAAGTAATAAAGGTTTAATTATTACAATTATAGTATTAGGATCTCTACTAGGAATAGGAGTAATAGTATTATTACTATGTTTAATATTAGGTGTATTTAGTCCAAAACCAAAAACTAATTGGGGAGAACTATATGCAGCTAAAATACAAGAAGCAGTAGATTATCACAAAAAATATCCAAAAGCTGAAATGTATGGAGTTGTTCAAGGAATAAACAAATATAATATTAAAATTGTAGATATTGGAGAAAAATATCCAGTAATGATTTCTGAAGCTAAGAAAGATGATAAAACTAGTAGAATGATTTATTATATTGATAATGACAAAGTTGGTTATGTATCTTCAGAAGCAAATGATGATATTAAATTATTTTATAATACTGAAGTTAAAGACTATATTTGGTATAGAGAAACAAAAAGTGGAATCACATCATATTATGATCCAATAGGAAAAATAGTAGATCAAGAAAAGTCCTCATCAATTAGCAATAATAAATGCTATAACTGTACTACACAAGCTAATAACGAAAATATAAAAGCAGATAAATATACAAGCTATACTTTCTATGAAAAAGAAAATTTAAGTGATACAGATATAGAAAAATATATTTCTTATAAAGACCAAGTATTAATCGAAGTAGAAAAGAAAGTTCCAACTAAGACTATTGATATAGATAAACCAAAAGTAAATGAAGTAATTGCAAACTTAGAAGAATCATATAAAGAAAAAGAAAATTTAATTACTAATAAAGATGAAAAGAATGTTGAAAAGGTAACAAAAGAAATAGATGAAAAAGTAGAAGAATATAATAAAAAACAAGAAGAATTAGCACTAAATTCTAGTAACTTCCAATCAAAAGTAGGAGAACATTTAAAATGGTTTAGTGCAGCATATTCTGGTTCATATTATGGATTTAATCATGTATATAAATATATAGATGTAACTGGAAAAGTAAAAGTACCAGGTACTCCAAGTGATTATATGGTCTATGAAGTATCAGGAGCTAAATCAAAAGAAGATATGAAAAATACTGTTTTAAAATATGTAGAACAATCAGTTTTTGATAATTTAAATAGAAGACATTACAAAACAATGTTTAATGACTTATATGATTATAATGGAAAAGTATATCTAGTAGAAGGTGGAATAGGAGATGGACCTTATATTAAGCCAGAAGAAGCTAGATTTGTATCATATGCAAATGGTGAAGCGAAAGTCCAATTATTCCAAAAAGATCCATTTGAAGGTAGCACAACTGCAACTATTACAGTTACAATTAGATATATAAATGGAGAATATAAGATAACAAGTTATAATTAAAACAAGAGACTTATTAAAGACCTTAATAAGTCTTTTTCGTTGAAAAATAAGAAAAAAATAAAAAAATACTTGCCAAAACATACCCCACCATGTTACAATTAATTACGTGTGACTGCTTAGATGTGCGAGGTTGTCGATACACCAGGAAGAGTTGTTAATTTATATAAATAAATAACTAAGATTGAGTATTGGGTTATTCGCGCGGAGCAAGTCTATACTAGATATAGGCGAAGGGAGGATATTCAATGTCAACAGAAAAGATTCGTATCAGAATTAAAGCATATGATCATAGAATCTTAGATAATGCAGCAAAGAAAATTGTTGAAACTGTTAAAAGATCTGGTGGACAAATCTCTGGTCCAGTACCACTTCCAACAGAAGTTGAAAAATTCACAATTCTAAGAGCTGTACACAAATACAAAGATTCTCGTGAACAATTCGAGATGCGTACACACAAAAGACTAATTGATATCAAAAATCCAAGTAAGGAAACAATCGATGCGTTAGCGCACCTTGATTTACCAAGTGGAGTAGATATCGAAATTAAAACTAAATAATGGAGGAAAAAATAATGAAAGGAATCTTAGGTAAGAAAATCGGAATGACTCAAGTATTTACTAAGAATGGTAAATTAATTCCGGTTACTGTTATTGAAGTAGAGCCAAATGTAGTAACTCAAATCAAAACAGTTGAAAAAGATGGTTATGATGCTATCCAACTAGGAACTGACACAGTAAGAGAAAAATTAAGCAACAAACCAAAAATGGGTCATACAAACAAAGCTAACACAACACCTAAGCGCTTCTTAAGAGAAATTAGAGGAGTTAACGTTAATGATTACACTTTAGGTCAAACTATTGGTGTAGACATTTTCGAAGCAGGGGAAATCGTTGATGTTACAGGAACAAGTAAAGGAAAAGGTTTCCAAGGCGTTATCAAACGTCATAACCAATCTCGTGGTCCAATGGGACATGGTTCTCAATATCACAGAGGTGTTGGTTCTCTAGGTACTATGTTACCAATGCACGTATTAAAAGGTAAAAAGATGCCTGGACAAATGGGTAATGTTCAAAGAACTGTACAAAACTTAGAGATTGTACAAGTTGATGTAGAAAATAGTGTAATTTTAGTAAAAGGTAATGTTCCAGGTCCAAAGAAATCATTAGTAATGATTCGTACTGCTGTTAAGAGACCAGATGCTAAGAATGAAGCAGCTGACTTAATCAGTTATGTAACTGAAGAACCAGTAGTAGAAGAACAACCAACTGAAGCTGTAGAAGAAGTTGTAGCTGAAGAAACTGCTGAAGAAGTAGTTGAAGAAGCTAAAGCTGAAGAAACAACTGAAGAATAAAATCATCACACTATATATTAAAGAAAAGAAAATTAAATAGAAGTGATGAAAGGAGGAATCGTTGATGAAAAAAGCAGAACTTTTAAATCTTAAAGGTGAAAAAGTAAAGGACATTAATCTAAAAGAAGAAATTTTTGGAATTACCCCAAATAAAGCTGTTTTAAATGATGCAGTCATCTTAACAATGGCATCATTAAGACAAGGAACACATAAAACTAAGAACAGAAGCGAAGTTTCTGGTGGTGGAAGAAAGCCATGGAGACAAAAAGGAACTGGACATGCACGTCAAGGTTCAATCAGAGCTGTTCAATGGGTAGGTGGAGGAAGATATGGAACTCCAGTACCAAGAGATTATAGTAAAAAACAAAATAGAAAAGAAAGACAATTAGCACTTAAATCTGCTTTAGCAGACAGAGCTAATGAAAAAGCAATCATTGTTTTAGATAAATTAGAAGTAAAAGAACCTAAAACAAAAGAAATGTTAAATATATTAGAAACATTAAAAGTAGCAGATAAGAAAGTATTACTAGTAGTTAAAGAATTAGATGATAATGTAATTTTAGCATCAAGAAACATTCAAAACCTAGTATTAATCTTAGCAGATGAAATTAATGTATTAGATATTGTAGGAACTGATGTAATGGTAATTACAGAAGATGCCTTAAAATATGTTGAGGAGGTGCTTGCATAATGAAAGACACTAAATACTTAGAAATAATTAAAGCACCAGTTATTACTGAAAAATCACAAAATGCACAAGCTGAAGGAAAATATACATTCAAATGTGATCCAAAAGCTACAAAAACTGAAATTAAAGAAGCTATTGAAAAAATCTTCAAAGTAAAGGTTACTTCAATTAGAACTTTAAATGTAAAAACAAAGAAAAGAAGAGTTGGACGTTATACAGGATTAACAAATCGTTCAAAGAAGGCAATTGTTACTCTTGCAGAAGGACAAACAATTGATCTTGGTTAGAAGGAGGAAATAAATTATGGCAATCAGAAATTATAAACCTACTACACCAGGACGTAGAAAAATGAGTGCTTTAGTTAATGAAGAAATTACAAAGAGTACTCCAGAAAAATCATTAATAGTTACCATGAAGAAAAATGGTGGACGTAATAATCAAGGTAAGATAACAGTTCGTCATCACGGTGGTGGAGAAAAAAGAAAATATCGTATCATTGATTTTAAAAGAAATAAACTTAACGTTCCTGGATCAGTAGCAAGTATTGAATATGATCCAAATAGAACTGCAAACATTGCATTAATCAATTATGCAGACGGAGAAAAAAGATATATATTAGCACCTAAAGGTTTAGAAGTTGGAGCAACTATCGAAGCTGGAGAAAATGCTGATATTAAAGTTGGTAACGCATTACCAATCGTGAACATCCCAGTTGGTACAATCGTTCATAATATCGAACTTCGTCCAGGAAAAGGTGGAGAATTAGCAAGATCTGCTGGTGCATCTGCTCAAATCCTTGGTCGTGAAGGAAATTATGTTATGGTTCGTTTATCAAGTGGTGAACAAAGAAAAGTTTTAGGAACTTGTATGGCAACAGTTGGAGTTGTAGGAAACGAAGACTCTTCACTTGTTAAAATAGGAAAAGCAGGACGTACTCGTCATATGGGAATTCGTCCAACAGTACGTGGTTCTGTTATGAACCCTAACGATCACCCACATGGTGGTGGTGAAGGACGTGCTCCAGTAGGACGTAAGGCACCAATGACACCTTGGGGTAAACCTGCACTTGGATTAAAGACACGTAAGAAAA
>CAMOYT010000003.1 GCA_946630315.1 uncultured Bacillota bacterium
GCATCTGCTATAGGTGCTGCTGCAACTTCTGGTACTTCTGGTAAAGCAGTATTTGCTTCCATTGTAGGTACAGCCGCAACTTCAACTGCTGCTGGTGCAACTTCTGAAACAGTTACAGGTGTAGTATCTACATTTGCAACTGATGTAGCAACAACACTAGGATCAACAACTGGTACTCCACCATTCATATCTGCTGGCATTGCCATTGCTGCATTAGGATCAACTGCTGCTGGTGCATTTGGATCTGGTGCAACTGCAGCTGCATTAGGATCAGCTACTGCTGGTGCACTAGGATCTGTAGTAACAGTAGTATTAGGCTCCATAGGATTTTTTGCTTTCTTTCCTTTCTTTGATGAAACTAGTAGCATAATTAATGCTATAACTAATAATAAAACTCCTCCAGTTAATAATATTCCTGAAAGACTTCCAAACCAACTTAAATCGAAATTCATGTTAATCTACTCCCTCTATTCTATAATCTATATTAATGATAACAAAAAAAGTTTGCAATTGCAAACATTTTATTTTTTGTACAATTTTAGACACTGTCAATACTGTCTAAGAACAAATTCCAGTATTCTCCAGAAGGCTTGATACTAAAAGATATTCTCTCTTTTTTTACTGGATGAGTAAACTCCAAATAATAAGCAAACAAACATATTTGTTTATTGTCAAGTTTACCATATCTTTGGTCACCTACTAGACTATGGCCTCGACTAGAAAATTGTACTCTTATCTGATGATGTCTACCAGTATGTAAAGTTATATCAACCAAACTCATATCATTATCTTTATTATAAGCAATAAGTCTATAATCAAGTACTGCTTCTTTACCTTTATCAGAAACAATACTATTACCATTATCTAGCTTTAATATCTTATCTTTTAAAGTATCACTATCTTTAACTTTACCATGTACTATTGCTAAATACTTTTTAACAATACTATGTTCATTAAATTCCTTATTCAATCTGCTAGCAGCCTTACTACTACGAGCAAATACCATTACTCCACCAACAGGTCTATCTAATCTATGAACAAGTCCTATATATACATTCCCAGGTTTATTATATTTTTCTTTAACATAACTCTTTACCATATTAAGTAAATCTAAATCACCAGTACTATCACCTTGACTAAGTACATTAAATGGTTTTTCTACTACTATAATATGATTATCCTCATATAAAACATTTAATTTACTCATTTTCTTCCCATCTTCCATAGATACCACAAGGTAATACTAAATTATTCTCTTTAATAGGTAATCCTATTTCTCCACAACTAATTGTTCCAGAATACTTTTTATTAATAGTCATCTCTAAAATATTATTAAGTACATAAGAACTAAGTCCTGTAGTATAACTATTAATTAAGAAGAATAATGGTTTATCACTAAGTATTTCACTACATAAACTAACTAATTCATATAAGTCTTTTTCAATATCCCATACTTCTCCATTAGCTCCTCTTCCATAACTAGGTGGATCCATAACTATTGCATCATATTTATTACCACGTCTTATCTCTCTTTTAACAAACTTAACTACATCATCTACTAAATATCTAACATGATCTCCTTGATAACCAGAATCATTAACATTTTCTTTACACCAATCAACCATACCACGTGATGAATCAACATGAGTAACATGAGCACCAGCTGATAAACAAGCAACAGTTGCTCCTCCTGTATAAGCAAATAGATTAAGTACTTTTATTTCTCTTTTACTCTTTTTTATCTTATTTATCATATAATTCCAATTAACTGCTTGTTCTGGAAATAATCCTGTATGCTTAAATCCCATTTGCTTAATATTAAATACTAAATCACCATAATTAATCTTCCAACTACTTGGAGTATTTTTATAAGTTTCCCAATGTCCTCCACCTTTATTACTTCTATAATA
The DNA here is from genome assembly GCA_946630315.1 of uncultured Bacillota bacterium. Lineage (GTDB taxonomy): Bacteria > Bacillota_I > Bacilli_A > RF39 > UBA660 > UBA3789. The sequence goes on from CAMOYT010000003.1 coordinate 1,911, forward strand.
AACAGCATTTACTTGATTTTTATATTTTTCAAATAAATTACCATTATCCCATACTATCTGTGGATCAGGTCTAAGTAAATAAACATTTCCCCATCTCTCATATTTTTCTCCATTACTCGCATCAATAAGCTCATAATCTTTCCAATCTTTACAAATAAGCATAATAACACCTCAATTACTAGTAGATTATACCAAAAAAACAAAAAAGTTAAAAGTCTCCTTTTAACTTTCTACACTAAACATTTTTCCATATGTAGTAATTAATGTAGACCCATTAAATACTATAATCTTATCTTTATATGTTTCATATGTAGTATCTTCTTTCATTTCATATTGACATGGTATATCAGCATATTTACCACATTCATCTATATTTTTAACTCTCATACGATATAATTTATCATTAGTTCTAACAAAAGTATTTAAACTATCACCAGCAAAATTAAAGTCAACTATAATTCCACCATAATCAGATTTGTTAAATACAACACTACTACTAGAAACTTTATAATCTGGATTTTGTCCATTACCAATTTTCTCTACTATATAACTATAAACATTACCATCATTTTTAAGAACATAATATTTTCCACCACTACTATCTACAGTAACAATTTTAATATTAGTTTCATCACTTAATAATAGTTTATATAGCTTATAGTTTTGATTAGTATTAGTAATCTCAGCATATGCAGCCATATTATTATCAGATACTAAAGTATAAAATTTACCATCTTCACTTCTAACAATCTTATTATCTAATATACCTTCTACAGTAATATCTTTCTCTACTACACGACAATTAGAATCATTAGAAAACTTTTTATCCAAACTAACCTCATATAGTTTACCCTTTTCCGTAACTATATGAGAACCTGTATAATACTTCATCTTAGTATAATATACATCCTCATCACTAGCCGGCATAAACTCATTACAAGCAAAATCACCAGCTATGCTATAACCACCATGTCTAATTTCCCTAGTAATAGATCCATTGCAACCTACTACTAAAAATAATATTAATAAACTTAAAAAACAAAACTTCTTTTTCATATATCTCCCTACCTTAAGAAAAATATATCATAGTTTTGTTTTTTTTTAAATAATCTAATCTAAATTTTACTTATATAATCGTAAATAAGTTTTATATTTTTGCTATTACTTTTATCATAATTATCAATAATATTATCTATATTAATCTTCTTAGTCTTCTGTTTCTCTCTAATTTTAATAATCTTCTTATATACTAAATCAATACTCTCAATATCAGTAATAAACTTTTTACTATCTACTTGCATAATACCTAATTTTTTACTCTTACCATTAATTTTAAACATTAAATTATCATAAGTTCTATAAATCTCTGGCCTTTGATAATTATTAAATATCATAATAGCATAAATAATATAAGCTATATCTTTATCATAATTATTCGTCTCTTCAAAGAATTGACTCTTTAATTTAGCATACATCATAACAATCTTTTCTTTATCAGGTAAAACAATCTCTTTTCTCTTCTCAACTGTTTGTTCTTTATTTTTAAAAAATTGAAATAAGAATAAGAAAGCTAAAAACCATAGTATAATTCTAAAATCTTCTCCACTCAAAAATACTTGATCTACTTTATTAATAAATTGACTATTAATAATATAACCAATAATAATTAAAACAACTGAATAAGATACATTATTATCCCTTCTATCAAAAAAATCTTTATCTAAGAAATAAGTAAAATATATCATTTTAAAAACCATTTCAAATACAAAAATTAAAAATAAATTCTCATTGAATTTTAAGAATCCAAATCTAGATCCTAATCCTCCTAAAATCATCATATATATTATAGAAAAACATATACTTTGAAATTTATTAAGATTATATTTATTAGAAAATATATGAAGTAAAAAGAATAATATTACTCCAAATACGATATAACTCAACCAAATAATTATCCCCATATCAAGCACCTCTTAATGATTTATTATATAAAAAAAAAGACTATTTGTAAATTATTTAGTCTTCTTATATACAAACGTTTCAAACTCAAACATAGAATTATTATCATAAGCATAATCTATTTGTACTTCTTCAACTTCTTTTTTACTAGAAACACTAAATCCATAGGACCATTCATCTTATTTAATACAAGTAAAGCATCTTGTAACTTTCTCTTTTCAGACACATTATCTTTAATCAATTCAGCTTCTTTTTTATAATCAAAATTATCTATTGGATTTACATCAATAAAATCTCTAATATAATTTTCTATATCTTTAAGCATATACTCTTTTAAATCATACTCATCCATTAAACTAACACCATAATAACCACCAACTAAGTATCTATATTGATTAATTAACTCTTCCATATAAACCTCCAATTAAAGAAATTATAACATAATATTTTATAATTTTAATAATTATGATACAATTATAATGAGGTAATAATATGAATGTAGAAAGAATAAAAGATCTAAAATTTATACTACTCTTTGTAGCAGTTATTGCAATAGCACTGATATATTTATCCCAATCTTCTTTAGCAAAATATAGGAAACAAACAGAAGGATCAATGGAAGGAACTATTGCTCATTGGAATATTAAATTAAATGGTGAAGATATTCATAGTACTATGACAAATACTATTACACCAACTATAAATAGTAATGAGTATACAAAAGATGGTGTCATAGCACCAGGTACTACTGGATATTTCACATTAGAAATAGATGCTACTGATGTAGATGTAGATTTTACTTATGATATAGATTTTGAAAGTCTAAATGATTTAGAAGATATTAAAGTAACATCCTATGAAATAGATGGAACAACATATGATGTAACAGATACCGTAGGAGGAACAATAACTCACAATACAGGAGCAACTACTATTAAATGTAATTTTGAATGGTATGATGAAGCAGATAATGTAATGGATAATCAAACAGATACATCTACTGCTATAAATAATACAACAGCAGATATAAAAGTTATAATTAGATTTACTCAAGTTAAATAAAAAAAAGATTGCTTAATGCAATCCTTTTTATTTTATAATAATTCTTCAACTTCTTCTTTCTTAGCAGTTTTCTTTTTCTTAGGTTTTTCTTCTTCATCCTCTACTTCATCATACTTTAATACAATTATAAATTGATATACTTGATAAATAAATACAAGCATGATTGGTAATAATACTAAGAATAAGAAACCTAATCTAGATTCTAATACATCTAAGACTCTACCTAGACCAGAATATGTTGTTGTATATTTTCCAAGTACTCTGTTTGAAGCAACACTAGGTTTTTCTGTATTAGTAGTTTTATAAATAATTACATCATCCATGTCTTCAGAACTCTTAACACTAGTACTATTAATATAGTACTCAGTATTAGCAGGAACATAGTAATAAATAATATCACCTTTATTAATATCATCACTATTCTTTACAATAAATAAATCGCCTTGATTAACAACATCTAAATGTTTAGCAATCACTTTATCTACTGAAACAACTGTATAGTTACCAAATTGTGTATAACCATACTTATTCCTACATAAGATACATGAAGTAATAATAATAACATATATAATTATTAAAACTTCTAAAACACCCCAAACACCACTTAAGAACTTTTTCATATAATCACCTACTTAAAATAATATCATATTAAAATCATAATTTCAATTATTCACTTATTGGTTTTGTAACAATAACATATTCATAATCAGAATCTACTAAATAATCACCATCATACAATTCAAATACAACTTTATATGTTCCACTAGTTAAATTATCAGCAAGAACAAAATCATACGTAGAGTCTTCCTCTGGATTAACAGCTAACTCTTTTTGATTAGCCGTTCCATCAAATGTATCTTTAAATAATTTATTGAAAGGAACCAAACTAAATTCAGTCGTTGTATCATTGTCAGTCTTTCTCTTATATATTTCAACTTTCAATTTAGGTTCTTCCAAAACACTTATAATTTTAACATTATATTTATTTGTATTTTCCTTATTTTCATTTAAAGAAGTTTTACCATCTACTACCTTCGTCTTATCAACAGCTGTAACTTTAATAGCATTTTCATCTCCAACAACTACTAAAGGTACCTCAATTGTATGGCTTCTCTCTGGATTAGAATTATGTTTACCATCAGAAGATGCAAATAAAGTAATTCTAATCTTATAATTACCAGAGTGAAGATTAGTATCTGTTATCAATTCAACATTTTTATTTAAGTTAGAAACTTTTCCAGATAAATTAATACGCCATACTCCATCACTATCAGCAAAGTAATATTTATTATCTATCTTAATAGTAGTACCTGTTAATAAACTTGAACTTACTTGTTCACCTGAAGCATCAATTAATGATACATTTATACCCATTGGACTACTTTCATAGTTAGTATCAATAATACTTGAACGACTTTCATTTTCTTGATATCCAACACTAGTAACATAATTAAATGTATTGGCCCTATTTTGATATAAATAACCATCAAAATTATTTAAAATACCTTTAAGAACAGTATTACCACTATCATATAAATTATAAACCATTAGATCTTGACGAATACCTAGTACAGTAAGCATAGATCTGTCTTCATTATTACGAAGTTCAAATAAGATATGATTATCTTCATGAGTACCAGATTGATTAGTTTCCTTAAAATCAAATATAAACATAAACTCTTCAATCGTTCGATTATGACTTTCATCATAATATATTTCATTAGCTGTTTTATCATTATATTTATTATCAGTACTAGTACTACCCATCTTAATAAAATCACTCAGTTTATAGGATACTTGATTATCTGTTGCTAACTCAGCAGTAGCTCTATTGAATGAAGCTTGATCAACAGTATAATAATAGAAGTTTGGATTAGTATCATCAATACCATAATCAATCATAGTAATTTGTGTACCAACAGGTAATACATAATCAGTAACAAGTGAATGATAATAAGTATTATCTAATCCATAAATATCATCTATTTCATTTCCTTTAGCAAATAATGAGAAATAAGTACTAAATTGACTTTGATTAGTAATATTAACATCAGTTGCTGTAGGCATTTCATACTTCTTACCATATGAAATAGAAGCGTCATAGTTATCTCCATAATCAAACTCTTTTGCCTCAAGCGTAATAGTTATAGTAACTAAACTAACTTTATCCTCAATAGCATTTAAAGGCTCAGATGCCTCCATCATTATAACAACCGTTCCAAGTTCCTGATCCAAACTAATATTTTTAGCATGGTAGAAATAGAACATTAATTGAGGAGATAAAGCTTGTGAATCAGTTCTATAATTAATATCTCCATAGACCTTACCATTACCTTCATTCGTATATTTAGTAGTTTGATAATTAGTCCACTCATGAGTTTCACTCTTCATTGCAAGACCTAAAGTTCTATTAGCTTCCTCTTCAGTTTCTGTAAGCTTTGGAACATTTAGAGGATCAACTAAGTCAACTTCAGGAGCAAGACCTTCACTATTAAATCCTAATACTTTAAACTTAGTATCACCCTTAGAAAAATCATACATTGACAATACATGAGTACCCAAAGATGAATACTTAGAAGCAGTTAAAGTAAACTGATAGTTAATAGCATATTGTCCAATTATCCAACGATAACCATTTTCACCTATTTCACTAGGACCAACATAGTCAGTTTTAATTGCTGTCCTATCATCATTCAAATAATTAGAATAGAATCCATTAACAGTAATATCATGATTAGTTAAATGTCTACCTAATACATATGAACCACCAATAATTAAGTCAGAAGCATCAGCTTCATCACCATTTTGGAAACTCTTATCATACATACCATATTGTAGAGATCCTCCAGCATATGAATTATACATACCAAAGAATGTCATACCAGTAATTCTACCATAAGTAGTAGCGGCCTGATTAGTTGTAACATTTAAGTTATTATCTGGAATCATATAGATTCTATTATCAACATTTTGATAAGTTATCTCACCATCAGTATTAACTGTAACTTTAGCTGGAACTAATTCTCCATCAACATCAACACCAGAATATAATTCCTTAAGTAAGTTAGCATTTTTCTTTAATAATAAAGTACTATTATTCTTTAATATTAATAAATTAATTTGGTTAAATGTATATTTAATATCAGAATAATCATTAGTTGAATCTTCAATACCAGATAATTCAATCCAAGAATTATCTATCGTTAATTTGTCAGTTCTTTGAATAGAAACATTTCTACTTACATCTTCATAACTTCCAAGTTTCTTAATATAAATACTTGAATCACCTTTAGATGAAGAAGCATTACCAGAACCAAAGATTGAACCAGTTAATTTGAAAGTATGTGAATTAGTCTCATAACCACTACCATCAATAACTATATCTATTGAGTCAGTAACTGAAATAAAGTTCCAGTCGAATGTATCACTACCAGAAGCATTAGATTCTCCTCCACCGAAGACAGTACCATGAATATAGATATCATCTTCTTCTAAATCAGAATTATTAACAGCTTCTGTACCAATATTAACAAAAGTTTTTCCATAAACGATAGAAGTATTAGCACCACCATAAACATTGCCATAGATTTCTCCACCAACAATATTTACAGTAGCAGTAGAAGTTGTACTTCCAACCTCTCCTGTTGCAGCAGCATTTCCACCACCAAAGACTGAACCATTTGGTGTAGTAGTTGAACTACTTCCAACAACCGTTTTTCCATCAATATTAATTAATGTATTACCGTGTACAACAGCACTAGCACCATTTCCACCTGCATAGATAGAACCACCAACATTTGAATCAGTAACATAAACTTCAGTATTTCCTAAAACAGCTCCGTTGTTACCTCCTCCAAATAAATTAGTTGGAATAACAGCACTATCCACATCTAAATAAGTATTTCCTGTAACTTCAGCAGCATTTCCACCACCATATAAGTTCTCAATAGTACCATTACCAATAGATAAATGAGTATTTCCAACAGGTGCGTTATTACCACCACCATATAAATTAGTAATATTACTTTTTGTAACACTTACATTAGTTGTATCAACCTTACCACCTTTGTTATTTCCACCATAAACATCCGTAATATTTAATACATTGCTTCCACCTATAGTGACATTACTTGTAGTAACATTTCCAGTTTCATTAGAACCACCATATACTGATAAAACATCTCCACCAGTAACATTAACATTAGTAGTAGTAATACCAACTTTATTACCACCACCATATATTTCACCAATATTACCAGCTTCAACTGTAATTGAAGAAGTACCAGTTGTTCCACCTAAGTTATTACCACCATATATATAATTAATTCCTCTACGTAATGGATCACCTTGACGTTTACCATTTAAATAAGAACCACTAAATGATGTAGTAGAATCACCTTTTTCAGCAACTATATCAAAATTAATTTCATAATCATCAGATATAGGTACAAAAACCTCAAAATATCCAGGTATTTCTACTTCTCCATGAGCAGGTACAACAAATGGAATATTTCTATCATATTTATTTTCTTGAGTAAAAGTATATGTCTCTCCATTTCTAGATAAAGGAGAATTTAAATATTCTCTAAAGAATGTACTGCCAGGAATAGTAACATTAGCAGTCCAAACCGAATAATCTTGATCAGAATAATTTCTAATAACAGGTTTAATTGTTACTCTACGTAATGATCCATCGTCCCAATAAGCTCCATTATCTGTTAATTGTAATTCAGTATCAACTTCTTTAACAACATCTTCTTCAGCATATGAGTTTTCAACATTAATTACCGTTTTGGCAACTTGACCGGAATTATTAGAACCTCCGAATAAGTGATCTATTCTACCATTATTAACAGTAATTTTAGCCGTTCCATTTACACCAGCCTGATTACCACCACCATATACATCATTTAACTCACCATTATTAATAGTTACATTTGTATTTCCAGATCCAGCTTGGTATCCACCACCATAAACATCTCTTTTTAATACCTCATCAGCTATAGTAACAGTAACATTTGTAGTAGTAGCAAATCCACCTAAATTATTTCCTCCAAAAACGTCTCTTACTTCACCACTTGAAATATAAACATTTGTAGTAGTTACAGTTCCAGTTTCATTAGAACCACCAAAAATATCACCAGTAAGAGTAGAACCACGTAGATAAACATTAGTAGTATCTTGTCCAGTTTTGTTTCCTCCACCATAGACATTACCAATGATTCCACCATTTAATAAAACTCTATCTGTACCAGCTGGGCGACCAGCTAAATCATTTCCTCCAAAGACATTACTTATATTACCACCATCAATAGTAACAGTTACATTTCCATATTCTTTAGGAGTATGTTCATCATCTCCTTGGCCACCACCAAAGACATTTCCAGTAATAGTACCACTATTTACATTTACATTAACCGTTTTAGTATTAGCATTTTCATTTTCAGCAGTTCCATTTACTGTACCAAAAGCAGAACCACCATATACATTTCCCCTAACAGTTGGACCAGATGAACTATTACCAATAGTTACTTCAACATTTCCAGATACATAAGTACCACGATTATATCTATCAGTATATCCACCTTCTCCACCACCATAAACATTACTTTTTACAGTACCAGATAAGATATTAACATTTGTATCACCATAAATGACACCATTAGTTCTTGAACCACCATAAACAGATTTATCAATAGTACCACCTGTCACAGTAATAGTTGGATAAGCAAGATGTGATGTACTACCAGCACCATTGTTGTTTCCACCACCATAGATAGAACCAGAAACTTCTCCACCTAACATTTTTATATCAATAGTTGTAGTTCCATTTTTTGAAACAGGAGAACCGAAGTTACCTCCACCATAAACATTTCCATTTATTGATGCATCAACATCAATAATAACTCTTGAATTATTAACAGAACCGATTCCAGTATAACCACTACGTCCATTACCAGAACCAAATATCGAACCAACTTCTGCTCCAAAGAAACCTTCACTACGCTCAGTGTCTCCTACTTCTACTGATCCACCAGCATAAATAAATGTATTTCCTGATAAAGTACCAACATTATTTGAAGTTCCTTCAATACCATTAGAACCACCGAATACTGAACCATTTACTTTTCCACCAGTAAGAGAAATAATACGGTTTCCATATGTTTCAGTAAGAGCAGCTCCACCAAATACATTATCAACTTCTCCACCTTTAATATTAATAAAAATAACATTATTATTTGATAAAGAAGAATCAATCAAAGGCCCACCATTTACATTATAAATGTCTCCTCCCTCAACAATAAGTTCTGAAGGAGAATAAATAGTACCTCCACTTAATCCACCAGCATATATTCCAGATGCTGCAGTATTATTAGCTTCACCAATAATACCACTCTTAACAGTTTGTTTTATAAATGGAACATTAGTAGAACCACTTCTAACATATCCACCATTAGTACCAGCAATATTATAATAAACTTCTAAATTAGAATTATCATTTGATATTCTATCAAAATCACTTCCATAAGTTGCCATACCTTGTGTATAAACATTATTATTATTTCCAGTTGTACTAACAGCACTAATTGTATTATAATATCCCGATTCAACAATTAAAGAATATTTGGTTGGATTACCACTACTTCCAGTACTACCATTACCTCCACCTATAACACTTGAAGCTGTATAATATCTATTATTACCTGAAGTATAATTAGATATTCCACGTCCTATTTTAAGATTATAATAATAACCTCTTATTTGATTTGAACCAGATCCACTAGGACCACTTGTACTATGAGAAGCTGTATTAGTACGTATAGTACAGTACTCAACTCTTAAATCAGCTCCAGCATGTAATTGAGTACGAGTTGTAGTAACCTGACATCCTGTACTTAAAGTATTATTATTTAAACCAGTTATTGTTAAAGGCTTACTAGTAGTAGCAGCTGTTACATTACCAGTTAAACTAACTATATTAGTATCTCTAGTAACTAAATAATAATATTGATCATAATTATCAACAGTTAAAACTTCTTCTGGATTCTGTACTAATTGATAATAAGTCCCATTACCATTTCCACTTTGCATAACACCAGTTGAATTATATAAGCCATTTCTAGAACCATTACCAGTTACAGTAACTTGTTTAAAATATCCAGCTAAACTATCTCCTTTATCCATAAAAGATGTAAGATTATAATCAACTGGAGCTGGAACAGTATAAGTAGTCATAACTCCATCTTTTAATTCAAAATAATTTTGTCCTTCAGAAATAGTACTTAAATCAACTGTTGTATAGTAATAACAAGTAGTATAATAACCATTACAATATTGTCCATTTAAACTATTACCGTTTTCATCTAATGCTCCATTAGGATACCTAGTCCCATTATAACCACTACTCATACTATTTCTTCTATATAAAGTAGGAGTATCAAAAATAGGTGTTCTATCAGTTACTACTCTTTGCATTCCTACTGACTTTAATGCATTATTGTTAATACTATTAACAGTAGTAGCCTCAGTCCAAGAAGCATACATTGTAATATTTATTTCACTTTGAGCAGGAACTTTAACATATCTAGTATAAGTATCTACATCCAATGAAACTTCAGCACCTTCATAATCAGTAACCCATCCATTAAAGGCCCTATCATTAGGTCTATCAGCATATGGATTATCAATTAATGGAATAGTAACATAACCATTTTCTATTGGATAATACTTATAATATACAAAATCACTATATTGTTCATTTAAGGAAACATATCCAACCACAGTACTATTAGCATTAATTTCACTACCCTTATATGCTATATATACTTTAGCTAAACCACCAGAAGTATTATATTTATTACTACTATTTCCACTTGGCCAAGTAGTACTCTCTGTATAATTAAGACCCTTATAATAATTAAGATCACTATTTAAATCATTAATATAAACAGTATTACCAACTTTACCACTATCATGTAATGTAATAGCAGGACTCTTAACTATAGAAAATCCAAAACCCTTTACTGCTTTACTATTACTTTCACTAGAAGAATTATTAACTACCTCTTCTTTTTTATTAATAATAACTTCTTCATTTTCAAATATAAATTCATATTCATCATCACTAAATTTATCAAGTACATTATTAATATCATTTAAACTATTAATCTTATTATCAACAGCATCACTTTTATTAACAATATAACTATCAATATTATTTATTAATAATAATCCACTCTCATAATAACTATAAATATTAGTCATTTTACCTTCAGTAGAATAACTTATTCTAGCAATATTATCACTATATTCACTGACTAAACTAGCATGAAAATATATATTATTAACCTCACTATCTTTATCTACATTAGTAATAAATCCACTAATATTATTATTTTCATCTTTAGTAGTATTAGTTAAATTAAACTTACTATTATTAATACTAATATTATTAATATTACTCTTAACAATATTATTAGAAAGAATAGAAACTATAATATTATTATCACTATTTGGTACTACTTCAACACCACTGAAATTAATATTTCTAATATCAGCTTCTTCAATATTATTAATTAAAGAATAATAGTCAATATTCTTAATGGTTTTACTAGTAATCTTTAAATTACTAATCTTATAACCTTTACCATCTAAATAACCATTAAATTTATTAGTATCATCACCAATACTTTCAAAATCTTTATAATCTAAATCAATATCATTTCCAAGAGCATAATACTTATCTTTATAATACTCATTATCTCCTTCAATTACTTTTTTAAAGTAAGCTAAATCAGCACCAGACTTAATAATATATGGGTTATCTTTAGTACCATTTCCAGAAGAAAAACTAGTAGAAACACTAACTCCATCCCATTTAGCTTCATCTGCTCTACTTAGACGTCCAGTTAGGATACTATACAAAGAAAAAAAAGCTATTAGTACAACTAAAGCAATACTTAAAGACATTATAAGTTTTCTTCTATTATTTGTAGTATCCATAAGTTTTCCTTTCTAACTATTGATATAGCTTTTTATCTTAGTCATTCTATCTATTTTATCTAATTCAAATACATTTTTATTATCAAATCTATTAGATATTTTTCTCATAAATGCAATTAAACTTTTTAATTGCTTAATAGTATAACGATCCTTCTTATCAATATATCTAAATCTGCCATCACTATCTAATTGAATTTTATATTTTAATATTTTAAATATTCCATCAAAGAAAGCCTCATCATTATATAATATTGAGAAGAACAATAGTCTTAAAAATACATATATAGGCATCTCATATATTTTATTACGTAGATTTTCATATAAACCAACTTGATCTAAATCATAATCATATATTTCTTTAAATGAAGGATGCTCCATCATTTCAATCAAGTCTGTTTTATCATTTAGTAATAAAACATTAGCCATTTTATAAACAAATTGATATCTGATTAACCATTTTTTATTAATCCTAGTTTTTTGAATCTTATCATTCTTTAAAGATAAAAGTCCTAGAACTGCTTCCATCAACTGATTTTCTCTTTCTCTACTATCGCTAGACTTTCTAATAATATCATTAGCATTAATATCAAGAACCTCAACGACTTCTACTTCATCAAACATTTCAACATTATCTTTTTCTTTTTCTTCTCTATTATGAACAATTTCCATTTTCTTTAAATCTTCAAGAGGAATAGTAACAGTTAATCCTGTTTCCTTATCAATAACTTCTGCATCTTTCATAAATACTTCTTTAGGAACATTGTCAACATGAGGTGTATCCTTTTCTTTTGCACTTGTTTTTATTTCTTCTGTTGCTTTCTTTTCTAAGTCCTCTTTTTTATCATCTTGTTTAACAATATATTTCTTAACTACTTTATCAAAATTAACTAAAGCTAAGAAAATAAATAATATTATGAATATTGCTATACACTTAAGTATAAAACTAGGACTTACATGAAGAGTAACACGTCCTACAATATCCGACTTAGAAATAGGATCATCTTCGCTATTATTCACATCACCCTTAGTAATAATTTTATTACCAAGAACTTCAACCACACGATGTGTAACCATTACACCAGATTTATCTTTGTAAGTAACTATATCATTTTTCTTAACATCTTTATTTCCAACCTTAACAAAAATAATATCATTTACTTCAATAGTTCCAGACATAGATCCAGTACTAACAACAAAATATGTATATCCAAAAACATTAGCATAATCTTTTTTAAGAATATCAGTCATTAAAAAAGTATATAAGCATAATGTTACTAGCAATATTAGTATTACATAGGCAATTTTCTTAAATATGCTTTTTACTGCTGTCACATCTTTCACCACACTATCTATTCTTCTACATAATATTATAACATAGTAAATTACAAATTTCTATATTAATAATAACAAAAAAAGCCTTTTTCAAGGCTAATTTTCATCATTATTTGGAGCTATTTTTTCTGCTGTTGCCACATGACACATAAAGTCTATATCTTTAAAACTAATATTACTATCAGAAACATTATATACAAACCTAATATAATTAACTACTTCTCTAATAGCATCAATATTATCACTTGTCAATTCTTCACTAGTAATATTAAGTCCAAGTAATTTATATTTTTCAGCAATAATCTCACTAATATTATAATCAACAACAGCATTAATTTTTCTTAAGAATTCATTACTAGGATTATATAAAAATTTAAAATAACGTCTAAATTCTTTATCTAAATCCCACTCTTCATCCTCAGAAAAATTCTTAGTAAAAGTATTCTCTAAATAATCATAACATAAGAAACTCTTACTAAATAAATCATATATAGAGCAAGCTTCACTAAGTTTATCAATAACACTATATATTTCTAAATCTTTAATTTCACTATAAATATTATTTAAATTCTTAATTTGTTCATTCATCTTCATCTTACAAAGCTTTTGTTTTTCAACATTCACTTTTGCTAAAAATCCAATACCTAAACTTTTTAAATAGTCTTTATATATTTTCTCACGATTCTTTTCTTCTTTTAAAACTTCCTTTAACTTAGTATTGTATTGTGTAACAAAACTACTTCTTTCATTAAACTTCTTTACTAAGTCTTTAATAATAAATTCATAATGATAATACTCTTTTAATTCAATTATAGAATTACTAAGTTCAATAATTGACTTCTTAAAATTAGCTTTTAAATTATCATTTAATTCATTATAATCACCACATAATTGATTAAAATTCTTTACTCTTAAAGGAGCATTATCTAAATAATCAATAATATTCTTTTTCTTTTCAATAAATATATTAACATTAGTAAGTTCATCTTTTAACTTCATCTCATAATTATTATTACGAGTAGAAATATAATCTAAAACTATTCCCTTTGCGTCTTTACCATAAGCTTTTAATTTTTCACTTCTATAATTAGTAACATAAGTATCAATAGTCTTCTTATACTTAGCTAAGATAAATTCTAAATTCATTCTTAAATGTAAGATAATATCAGGACACTCAAAAAATATTTGCTGAAATACTTCTGAAGTATTACTTTTTTCAAAATAGCTCTTCATAAATAATTCAGTAAACATTGAATATTTAAAATCTTCAATAGTTAGTTCAATATTTATATTCTTCATCTTATTAAAGAAATCATCTAAATAACTACTTAGTTCATCTAAAGATATTCCCTCTTTTAACTTAGATAAAAGAGAAGAAAAACCTAAAGTATACTCACTATCTAAATAGTCACTGCTAAGTACTAACAATTGTTCTAAATCATTAAGTTTTGCTTTACCTTCTTCAAATACCATACTCTTATCAGTAGGCATTAAAGATTTAAATCTTCTTTGCATTTCTTCATATACTTGAATGCCATAATCTCTAAATTTATCTATTTCTTTATTAACATAATTATTTCTATCCTTAATAGCTTTTTTATGATATTTTTCTCTTATATTTTTAGTACCCTCATCTGTTTCTAAAGGAAATTTCTCTATATGATCTTTATCAATATCTATTTCACTCAAAATCTTATCTTTCAAAATATCACTCATTGCCATCACCATTTTCTTCTTTTTCTTCTTCTAGAATGTTACTTTTAAGATATTTAAGATGATTAAGTATCTCTTCATATAACATTAAAAGATCTTCATTAGTTAAATCTGTCATAAAATCCTCCTTTAGAATAAAAAGCCTTCATAAGAAGGCTTTAAATATTTATATCATATTAAGCTGCATCTAAAATACTAAATTGTAAGTTATAGCTTAAATCACTACCTGATGCTGCATCTTCACAGTCATAATCTTGACCTTCAATCCACATATAAACTCTAATCTTTGTAACTCCAGCATCTAAATGGAATGCCCTTTGATATGCACTAGCTGGAATACCAGAAGTTCCAGTCTTAATTTGAGGTGTTACACTAGCAAATTTACTAGAATCATGACTATTTAAAGCTATATTATCCTCAGTAGAAATAGGAGCTTTTACACCATAATAACTTCCAATAGCTTGATTAGATGTAATAGTCTCTCCATAAACGTCTCTGGCATGTGCAATAGCTGTTGCAGTATGCGCATTATTATTTGGTTCCCAAATAATTGGTGTTTGTGCAGTCTTCATAGCTTGAATTTCAGATAAAGAAGCTGATGCATCTTTAGTACCTTCAATAACAAAAGCTACACGAGAAGAGTTTTCAATACCTTTTGACGAACTAATAGCTGAAACTGATGAATTATTAGTTAAATAAATATCATTAGCCTCAGTAACTTGGAAGAATAAGTCAAATGCAACGAAATCTCCACTAGTACTTGTAGTAACAGTTTCTGTAGATTTAGTAGCAGTTAAAACATTAGAACCACTCTCACTAGCAGTAACAGTACCTAAATACATACCCATAAAACCATTAGAATCAGTAGCACCCACTGTACTTACTGGAACCATAGTTTCAGGAACTTGGTTAATAGCAGCAGGATAAGTACTATTAGCACCTAAAATTTCATCTTTAGATATATAAGGTTTCCAATTTGATCCATCTACAGATAATTGTAAACCATTAGCAGCTGCTACGTTAATATCAATTTGTTGAACAGTAACAGTTTGGTTTGCAGTAAACCATGCATAAGTACTTGCAGTTAAAACAATTCCTACAAAAAGAATCATAAATAACCCAAGTAAAATCTTTTTCTTTTTTCTTTTTTCCTTACGATTATTACTCATAAAATCACTCCTTATTATTTTTTCTTATAGACATGTTCTTCGGTAAAGTCCATATGCATCTTGATCTCTCCACCTATCAAATCATTCTTACACTCAGGATCGTCACCCTCTATCCATATTACAACAGTAAAATGGTCTTTAGATTTAGGCTTAAAACTCTTTCTTTGTTCCAAAACCATAATAGATTTTGAATAAAATTTCTTTGTGCCAGGTTCAGCTTTACCAGTTACTTTACTTTTCTTTGCATAAACAGTAGGTTTACCATTTCTATAAACCATAACCCTTATTGCTTCATCAACATTTTTGATAGTATCATCAATATCAATCTCATACCAATAATTAACTGTTTCCTTACCAGAATTAACTACATAAAATGAATAAGCAATATAATTGTCATCATTATGTGATCCATCAGCTTCTGTGTCTATATTCTTTGGAATCCATTTAATTGATATATTATCCATATAATCAATCGTTTCTGCCGTAAGTTTTCGAGTCTTCTCTCCAATCTTACCAGTTTCCGATAAATAGACATTCTTTTGGCTTTGCATTTGCTTATCTAAAGTAACAGTAAATCTTCCACCATCATATACAATATATAAAAACAAATACAAAATAGAAATTAAAATAAGTAACAATAAGAACACAATCTTAACTATTCTTACAAAAAGCTTATGCTTATAAACTTTCTTAGCACTAACTTCTACTTCATTTTTCATTCACATCACCACTTGCCTTTACAATTGTCTTCACTAAGCCACCTTTCCTACTATGTCTATTTAATTATAACTAGAATTTTTTCTTTTTGCAATAATATCCCCCAAAAAAATTAATATTATTGAAATACAAAGAAAATATAAAATGTCAATTGACATTTTTATATAAATATGATATAATTTGAAACGTTTGTGGGGTTACTAGTTGGCAATTACCTTTAACTTTTAAAAACTTTTTCAAATAATGAATCCTTATACCAAACTTTATCCAACTAAATCCTAATAAACAATAAAAACAGAAGTTTACTTCTGCTTTTTTTTGTTTCTAAATATAAAAGTAAATAAAATAACTAATAAAACAACTGCTAATATTACAATTATATAACTACCATAATTTGTTTCTTTAAAAGAAAAATTAATATCATTAATACCATTATTCTTTAAATTCCAAATTAATTCATTACCTTTTACTTTTGATGCATCACTATCTATTAAATGATTAACTTTTACTCTAAAATGAAGATCATTCATAGCATTATACTTCTTCGATAATTCTTCACTAGATAAAGGATTACTACTAAGTGCATTCTCAATTTCAATAGAAGAAGCACTATGACAATCTCCTCTTTCTAAAGTATCATTCTCACCTACATTAATAACACTACCATCTTCACATAAAAACTGCATAGTATCAGAAGAATTAATATCAGAATTAATATTTAAATCAGTAGTATCAAACTTAAATTTAGCAACATAAGTATTAGAAAAAAATCCCCTCTTTACTTGAAAGATTTCTTCTGGCTTTTTATCTTTTAAACTAGTAATAGAAAATATAACCTCATCACTAGAACTAACTTTATCAATATTATTTATTTTATAATCGATTGAAACACCATGATATTTATCATCATTATAATCCTTAATTTTATATCCAAAATCTTTCATATCATTAATCTGATCATCAGTAAAAACATGATATTCATCAAGTTCATTAATAACACCATAATCAATATGAATATTCATATTCTTAAATGAATTAATTGATACTGTTCCATCAAATTTAACACAGCCAGAACATAATAAGCTAATTATTCCAATAATGATAATCTTATGATAATTTTTCACATAATCACCTACTCTTGTTCTTTACATATTTATTTGAAGAAATAATTGAGAAAAATCTTCTAAAAAATATATAAGTAGCATATAAGAAAATAAATAAACACAATAATATATATAACAATACTACATACCAATAATTACCTACTTCAATTAAATAGTTATAAAAAATACTTTTAGAATATAATAACACATAAATAACACCTATATTAAATATATCTATAAAAAACTTAATAAAATAAATATTAATAAGATTAAACAACAACATAGGTATAATCATTAATAAAATATTAAAATAAGAGAATTCATTTATAAAAATAGAAACTACTATTAAATAATAATATAGAAATAAAAAAGATAGAGATAATATATCCTTATTATTTAATCCCATAAAGAATCCATAAAAAGACACTTTTTTATCATCAATAGTTTTTTTACCTATCCAAAAGAAAATTAATAATAAAACTATAAATATAGGAAAACAATAAACATAAGGTAATAAACTTTTTACATCAAAGAAATAATCAGTTATCATTATAATCTCCATCTATAATAATACTAAAAACATTATTATTATTCATAAAACTACCATCTAAATTATCAAATTTAATAACATCATTCTCAAACTCTATTTCTAAATATCCATGTACTTCACCTAATAACGATATATAATCTTTTAATATTAATAAATTATAGTCTTTATTTTTTATTCTAATCGCTACTACATCATTAAAAACTTCTAACCCATTTTTTAAAGTAAACATTTTAACTATCATATACCTAATTCCTTAATAGTTCCTATATATAGGAATTTAGACTCATCAACATTATCGTATTTACCATTTAAAATGCCTTCTATATCATTTAAAACATCATCTAACAAAACAAATTTACCAGGTATGTTAGTATAATTTTCAGATACAAATAATGGTTGAGTAAAATAGTTTCTAATTTTTCTAGAGCGATAGAATATTAACTTATCTTCTGCACTTAACTCATCAATACCAAGTACAGCAATAATTTCTTCTAACTCTTCATATCTAGATAGATAAAATAATACATTTTTAACAAGATCATAATGTCTTTGTCCAATTAATTCTACATCAATCATCTTAGAAGTAGTCTTAAACACATTAACCGCTGGATATAATCCTTTTTCAGCAACTTTTCTATCAAGTACTATTTGTCCATCTAAGTGACCAGTTATTGTTTGTACAGCTTCATCATTCAAATCATCAGCTGGTACATATATAGCTTGAAATGAAGTAATAGATCCACCTTCAATAGAATTGATTCTCTCTTCAATTTCACTAACTTCCGTAGCCATAGTTGTCGGATAACCATTTTCAACAGGTACTCTTTTAAGCTCAGAAGAAATCTCACTCTTTGCTTGAACAAAACGATAAATATTATCGATAAATAAAAGTACATCTTGTTTCTTAGAATCACGTAAATACTCAGCCAAAGTAAGACCAGAATAAATAGCTTTACTTCTAGAGACAGGATTCTCACCCATTTGACCAAAAACAATAGAAATCTTATCTAACAACTGTGATTCAAGCATTTCATCATATAATTCTTTACCTTCACGTGAACGTTCACCAACACCGATAAATACAGCATTAGACTGTTTAGACTTATAAAGGTTATTTATTAATTCTTTAATAATAACCGTCTTACCAACTCCAGCTCCACCTAATAATCCCATTTTAAATCCCTTAGAAATAGGAGCAAAAAAGTCTAACACTTTAATTCCTGTAGGTAATATTTGATAATCTACTTTAATTTTATCTAAAGTATTATCTTTATTATAAATTGTCTTAGTTGCAACACTTTCCATTTTAGTAGCATCTATTAATTCACCATATGAATTAAATACTTTCCCTAATATATTATCAGAATACTCAATAGATAAACCACTATTAAATTTCTCAACTTCTATATTTCTTTTTAATCCAACAACCGAAGTAAGAGGAATAGTCGTAATAATATTATTGTTTATTTCCACAACTTCAAATTTATATTCCTTCTTACCATCTTTAGCTATTAATATATCTCCAATCTCTAAGTCTTGAGACAATTCTGAGAATATCTGTACATTAATATCAGAAATAGCAATAATCTTATTAGCCATACTCCTCACCTCATTGTATTTTTATAATTATTTATTTGTTTTCTAAAACTTTCTTCTTTCTTTTCTTTTAAATCATGAATTCTTTTTTCTTCTTCTAATTTATTCAACTTATCTAAAGATTCATTTGTAATCTTCTCTCGCATTACATTCTCACTAGCGAAAGAATTACTTTCAAATATTTTTATTTGATAACATATAGTACGAGAAATAATATTACTTATTAATTCATTAACATCAGTTTCAATAACAAAATCAACATTTAAATCAACATCATCATATGTTCCAATATCTATTGGAAACATGCGTCTTTTTTCAAACTTAATATCATTAACATTATAATAATGATTATAATAAACATTAATTTCATTAACTTTTTTATTATAAACATACTCCTTAATCAAATTATCTATCTTATAATAATCATCTAAGAATCTTCTTTTTTCTATCTTAAGAAGTATTTTATCATCATCTATAGAACTTAACTTTTTACCAATAACTATTTTATAGTTATTTTTATTTTCTTTTAATTGCTTCTGTAATTTATAATTAAAATCTCCACAAAAGCCTAAATCATTCCCCATATAAATATCTAAATTAATACCCTCTTCATTCTGCAATAAAATTTTCTTATCAAGTTTTAAATTAGTATTATTAGTTATTTGATATAAGATTCGACATAAACTATCCTCAACACCAGAATATTTATTTGCTTCTCTCTTAGCTTTATCTACTCTAACTAAAGAATGAAAATTCATAACTTTTACAATATTTTTAATATTTGCCATTAAATCACCTATATTTAACTACAATATTTCACTAGTATCAGTAGCTGATTGATCAGGTACTTGATTATTGTCTATAGGAGTAGTCACAACCTTTTGATCTTCTGAAGCTGCTTTCTGCCTATATTGCTCAAT
This sequence comes from uncultured Bacillota bacterium, assembly GCA_946630315.1. Lineage (GTDB taxonomy): Bacteria > Bacillota_I > Bacilli_A > RF39 > UBA660 > UBA3789. The sequence goes on from CAMOYT010000003.1 coordinate 23,035, forward strand.
TAATGTAGAAAATTTAGCTATTATTTGCTCATGAGTTAATGGAGAATACTTATATTGTTGTAAAGCATTAAGTATTTCCCTACCTTCAAACAACTTAGTTCGAAGTTCTGCACTCATATCATCCTCGTTAGCAAGCTCATAAACATCCCTTGTCTCCAAATAAGAAAGTAGAGTTTGTCTTATACCTGCACCAAGTACCCTAATTTCTGGTGTTTGTACAGAACCACCTAAACGTGATACTGATAATCCATAATTAATAGCAGGCTTCTCACCTTTAACAAACGCATCATGTGATAATACTATTTGACCATCAGTAATAGAAATAATATTTGTAGAAATATAGTCTGTAATATCTCCACTCTTTGTCTCCATCACAGGAAGAATAGTTATACTTCCACCATCTTTATGTTGACATCCACGTTCAAGTAATCTTGAATGAAAATAAAATATATCAGCTGGATAAGCATCTCTACCAGGTGCCTTACCAGACATCAAACTTATTTGACGATAAGCATCTGCATGCTTCTTTAAATCATCTAATACAACTAAAACATCATATCTTTGTTTCATATATAAATTAGCAACTCCTAAAGCATAATAAGGAGTAAGTGTAAGTGCAGATGGTAAATCATCATAAAATGCTGCTACTATAATTGTATAGTTAATAGCATTCTTCTTAATTAAATCATAATAAATCTCTTTAACTTCCCTCTTAGTCTTACCTATAGCAACATAAATACATACCATGTTTTTATTAACTTGATTTGCAATAGTATCTAAACATATTTGTGTTTTTCCTGTTTTCTTATCACCAATAATTAATTGTCTTTGACCTTTCCCAATAGGATAAATCAAATCAATTCCAGCAATACCTGTTTCTAGTGGTCTATTAACACTAGTTCTATCCATTATAGGTACATTTTCTTGCTCTATTGGAACTTTAATAGTATTAGAAAACTTCTCATTTGTTAATCTATCATTACCGAACATATCTATTACACGACCAAAAGACTCGTAAGAAAACTCTCCTTCGAGCAAATCATTAGTCTGATAAACACTATCACCTATTTTGATGTTATCTGTCTTTTTTAAAACAGCAATACTAACTCTATTAGGTTTCAAAGCTACAACATAACCAATACCTTTATTATCAATATTAACTACTTCATTAAAACTAACAGATTCTAATCCAACAACTTCAATTATATAGTCCTTAATAGAGACTACTTTACCAACACCATAAATATTATTCATTTTCTTAATATTATTTACTTTATCTTCAACGACTCTAGTAACATATTGTTCATTAGCACTTAAATCATCGTTGTTAACACTAATAGCTGTCGGACTTTTCTTTTCTTGTTGAATCTTCTCATCCATAATAAAAACCCCTTTCTATTACAAATCAACTTAAACTATAATCATATAAAACATTTAAATAAACAATTTTTAAACCTTTAAATATATCTTTAGAATAAATAGTCTTTATCCTAGAATCAATTTTATCATAATTCTTTTTCTTGTTACCAACATATATATATATAGTTGGATCACATTTACCAATTTCATAATCTAAGAAATTACAAAAATCTTCTATATCAAAAGACTCTTTTCCAGAATAAAATTCCATAAAAACATCTTCATTAATCAATCTTAAATCATTTAACATCTTTTTCAATAAATCTTCATCATCATTAACAATGATATTATAAATACCAATACTATCTATATATTTTTTCATTTCTTTAAGGCTATTATATCTTTCACTATCTAAGTCATTAGAAACATAATATTCAATAAAATATTTTATTAACTTAATATCATTAAATGAAAACTTTTCATCAATAATCTTCATCATTTTAAATAAGTCTTTAATTTCATAATTAACTTTTTTATCTAGATATATTACAGGAAGTTCATTACTGCCATTACTTTCATTTGAATCATTATTCTTTTCTTGTTTTGTATCCCCTATATTTTCTTCTTTTCGATTTATACTATCAGTATACTCTTGTGCTTTATGTATAAAGTAAACTTTACTCTTCTTATTAATATCACTTACTTCTTTCTTCAAAAGAAAGAATAAGATGACAATCATTAAAGCTAAAGCTACTAATACAATTACTAATGTAAAATCCATATTATGGTATTAAAGGATTAAAGAATAATAAGAAGAAAACAAATAAGAACAAGAAAAGTAAGAATATAGATGTAACAATTAAAATAGTCATAACAGAATTAACAACAATACTCTTAGCTTCTGGATTTCTTCCAACCGCTTCTGCAACTCGAGATGATAAAATTCCAATACCAATCCCAAGTCCTAAGAATGCCAACCCAAGCATTATACCAATTGCATATAACGTTGCTGCATAAACAGATTCCATAATAATACCTCCTTATTAACTAACAAATCTAAAACTGCAATCCAATGATACACTATTACCATTATATACCAAATTTTCTAATTTTAAAGTATTAACACTTCCAAGTCTACTATATGATAATGTACCATTATAACCACTATTTGATGAAGCAGTATTCATATTAACATCTTGTGATGAAGAAGAAGCTCCATCAGTATATAAATGAATTATTCCAGAATCAAACTTATATTCTGAACTAATCTTTACATTATAATCTAGCTTATTATTAGATACTCTTAATACTGATACTTTACAAGAAGGTGCCTTAGTCTTAACATTAACAACATCATCAATCACTTCATCATTTGAACCAACTAATTTATATCCAAAAGACAAAGTATAATTATGATCAATTAATAAATTTCTTAATACATAATTAGTCTCATTCTTATTTAAATAGTATCTACTAGTATTACCCTTATTATCATCTAAAACAACAAATATATTTTGATACTCATTATTAGAATCAACAACAGTATAATTAATAGTAATAGTAGTTATAGAAGATGATACACTTTTTAAAGCCAAATACTTACTAAAATCATAATATATTTCACCTTTTTTAACACTAGTATCAGCTTTATCATTAACATCAGTAACAGACTTAGTTAAATTATTAACACTATATATAACATCTTTAACATATTCATCATAATATCCTTCACTACTAGTCTCATCTTGTGGAGAACCACTTAGCGAAGTAATATTAGTTTTATTATCACTACTAGTAGCTTTATAATTGTTAGTACTACCAATAATATTTTTTAAATTAATTTCCTTTTTACCATAAATTAGTTTCTCATTAGCAATATCAAAACTCATAGTAGTTCCCTTTAAAACAAGAGGCTTAATAGTTTTAACATTAACTTCATTATTAGCAAAAGTAGCATTACCTTGCTTATCTAACTCTATTATTAAATAACCACTTGTTTTAACAGAACCATCATTTGTTTTCATACTACTATCAACCATTAAATATTTACGATCTCTTAATTTGTAGAACTTTGTAGGAGAAGCTTTGACTATTTCAGTCATACCACTAAGAGTAACAACTTCTCCATTGTTCTTAACTTGATATGCATTACCAAATAAATAGACTTTATAATCATTTTTACTATAAACCACAGGATTAGAACCAATCTTTTCCTTAACCATTCTATTATTTTCTTTTTGATACCAATAATAATTACCATCAAATCTTTGTGCCAAATATGAATCATGTTCAACTTTTAAATAATTATAATCATCATTATAGAAAGAACTACCCTCTTTAATAGGATATTTATTATCATCCAAACTATTAAATTTTAATATAAAGAATATAAATAATCCAACAATTACAATAACTATTAAAGCAAACAATATAAATACTTTTGCATTATTAACATGAAATTTATTCTTCATATATAAATTATCTCCCTTCTATAAAAGTCTATATTCAATTGTATCTTCAGCAAGTATTTTTCCATTATTATCTAAAAATTGAATTGAAATATAATATACACCATCAATAGATATAATATCTGGTAACTGGAACTCATAATAAGTCGTTGGTGTAGTAATTAATTTAGGTGTAAATGCTACTTGATTATCTGTTGAGAAATCACTTGCATTATAAATAGAATAACGAATTTTCTTTACATCAGTTAAATTAGTACTGTCAAAGAATCTTAAATTAATTCTTGTATTATCAGAAATATCCGTATCAGCATAAACTGTACCAAGATCAACGCCGCTAGTCATTATAACTTTAGAAGTATGTGTATACACCTGACTAGTAATACTATTAACATCATTACTATAATCAGCATTATATAAAATATTTATAGAATATATTGATCCAGTTTTTATATTAGGTAATACAAATTCTTGATTAAAATTCCCAATCGAAAAAACAGTATCTTGATAAGCAGTTGGTGTAACATCAATATCATCTTCAAGAATTTGAACTCTAAATTGACCATCAACAATAGATTTATGATAATCTCTTACATTTACTATGTATCTTAAATCACCATTACGAATTTTAGATGAAATATAGAAATAAGGTTTATATAAAGTATTAAATGTATATTGGGTAGAAGTACTTTCTAATTCCAAATCAACTGACTTTCCATCAACTGTAGTAGTCAAAATAGGTTGAACTTCAATCAAATAAGTAGAACCAGTAACAAATCCAGAATCATTAGGAATAGATATATAACTAGTCATACTTTGCTTGAATATTTTATCTTTTTGATTAGATATTTTATCAAGTAATATTTTTTCATTATCATCAATTACTTTATAAACATTATATCTAATATATGAAAAGCCAACTGTTTGAGATAAATTATATTTAACCTTTAATCTTCTATTATCATATGAAGCAGGAGAATATTTAACAGTTAAATCACTAATTCCAACACTACCTATAGTTTTGAAATAATAATTAACACCTTCACGTTGTTGATTAACATCATATAAATATTCCTTAACATATGAACCATCATTCTTCTTAACATCAGCATAAACTCTTAAATAATAATCAGTCTTTGGTAATAAACCATTAATAGTCAACTTATTATTTAAATCATTAATATTATAAGGTATAGTCTTTTCTAATTTAACTTCAGAAGCAGACTCATCTAAAATACTATATAATTCGACATAAATCTTATCATTTTTCAATTGATTATCAACACCAAATGTAGATAATTTAAAACTAACAGTATTAATTAAAGGTTCAATAGTTGTAAGATTATTCTCATCTAACATACTAATACCTGGAATAATCGTATCAAAATTAAATGTATTAGTACCATTAATTTCTACAGCAGAAGCAATTAACTTCTTAGGAGAAACATAAGAATTATTAAAATTAATACCAAATGAACTACTATTTATATCATATACATTATTATAGCCAAACATTTTATCATTAATAGTTAATTTTTTATTAGCAATATCAAAATTATATTTAATAAAACTCTTATTAGCACTATCTCCTGTATTAATCTTTGAATCTTCAAAATAATAATAGTAATAAGGTTCATTATCATTGTTTCTTATTCGTTGTAAAGCAAAATAATCTCCAGTATTTTCAAAACCATAAGTACCATTGTCATAATAAACTGTAATAGTTGGAGTAATAGTCTTACCCATTAATTCTTCTATTTCAGAATAATTAATAGTAATATTTCCCGTTTTTGCAGATAATTTATCTATAGTAACAGTCTTAGAACCAGAAGTAAAATCAATCTTAACAGAACTTATTTTACTAAATAAATCAATTTTATTTTGATAATCTAAGAAACTAAATATAACCCTATTCTTTTCTGGATAAATAGCCACTTTACCAAAATCAATAGTATTAACTCCTTCATAATATTGTGAACATAATTCCTCAGTCTCAGGAGTATCTCCATTTACATAATTATATTTACCAAGAATACTAAATAGACCAGATTTATTTACACTAAACTTAATAGATTTATAATCTTTAGTTAAACTTAGCAAATTATCTCCTATACTAGCACCATCCAAATAACCAGTTATATTAGAATTATATAAAGCATGATCAACATCTACATAAGTATACTTCCAAGTATAACTACTATTATCTGCTTTACTAGGATAGAAATTGATAATAGGTTCCTGTCTTTTTGGCTTAATAACTTTACTCTTTAAGACACCAGTTAAAGGATAAACATAATCATTTTTTCCATCATAATTAATATCTAAATCAATTTCATAAGAAATATAGAAAGGTTGTCCACGTCTTAAACTATTATCACTAACCTCAGATGCTATTCCATCTCCTAAGAATAACTCACTATAATTAATCTCACCATTCTTAGGAACATCATAAGTTATAGTATCAATAACAGTACCATCTAAAGCATGAATCTTATATGTTATTTTAGTAGCATATTTAGCTTCATTATTATATGATGCTCTAAACATATAACCAACTACTGTTTTATCTTCTAAATCATCCCTATGATCCTCATTCCTATCACCATTCTTAATTGGTAATACTTCAACAGCATCTTCTGTATTATTAGGCATATCTGGCAAAGCATTTTCAATCTTTACAGTAATTGTATTATTATTAATTGGTAAAACATTTTTAAACGTTGTATAGTCATAAGCATTAGTAACTTCAATAGTATAATACTCACTCTTGAAATCACTATTTTTCAAATCAAAGAAACCAGGAGATATTCTAAACACATTATCATAATACATATCTCTTAACTCACTAGAATAAGGATCAATATTTTTATCAACTAACTTCTTAGACTTTACTAAAGTTCCTGAAGTATTACGACCTTTATAAATATTTACATTAAATCCCGTTAAAGTACTAGCCTCTAACTCAGTAGACCCAGAATTACCTCTTATTATTTGAGCATCTACAGAAAATGCTGCACTATGATCCTCTATTTGATTAAAGTCCATTTTAAATGGATTAGGATCCTCAGTCTTAATTATTACACTACCAATATAACAATTATCAATAGTTGGATTACCATCTTGTAAATCAACAGGTGCCATAACAGAAAATGAATATGTTTCATTACTTCTTAAATTATTAATATCAAAAGGTATTCTTAAAGAACCACTTGATGTAAATGAATTAGAATTACCAACAGAATCAGTATAAGTAATAGTTATAATAGAACCATTATTTATATCAATAGTATTTCCGTCATCAACTATTTCAATCTCTCCAGCAATTCTTTCAAAAGTAACATTACTCTTTCTAAATTGAACAACTGGGAATATAACACCATCTAATTTCATTGGTTCACTAAATTCAGTAACATAATCATACTCTTTTTCATTATCGTTAAATGTCATAACAACTCTAAAAACATATGGAACACCTCTAGATAGATTTTTACCATCAACTTTTACAGAAGCAGAAGCATTATTAGTTTTCTCAATTACTGTAATCGGAGTTGCCCCAGCAGTTGTTACTGTTCTAGCATCATACACTTCATAACGGTAACTAATAATTCCACCATCGCTATCTTTCATATTGTTAATTTGCATATTAAATTTACTTTCTTTCTTATCGATTGCAAAAGAAAGTGAACCAATAGAAGGTTTTTTCTTCAAAGTTTCAAACTTCTTTATAATAGTAAATCCATCAGAAATTATTGAATCATTATATACAAAATCATGAACTCTAACTGAATATTCAGTATCATTAGCTAATTCTTTAAAAGCTACAATATTATTTTCATTACTTAATGTTACATTTTGTGTTTTTAATATAGTACCATTTTTATCTTCTAATGTTACTACCACACTTGCAACATCAGAATATGAACTCTTTTTAATATTTAAATCTAGTTCATTAGTAGAAGCAAAATATTTTTCTAAAGTAACACCTATCGCATCAGTAACAAATGTTTTTTGAACAAAATCTTTATTATAAACAACATCATTTTTTCTATAATCTGAATTTAATACTAAAACATAATTAGTTTCAGGAGATAAAGCATCATTTTCAATATCAATAATACTAGATCCTGTATCATCTGTAGTTTCATAGACAATTTTATTAGTATTAGCTTCAATTATCTTAATATTAATATCTCCAGATAAAACACTATCAGAATCTACAATTTGTACTTCAGTACTTAATTTATTAGCTGTTACATTTAAATTAATAATCTTAAATTCTGGATCTTTAATTCTAGAATTAGCTTCAATTATCTCTTCTGTACTCTCACTAGTATCAACAACTCCAGAACTCATAGATGGAAGTTCTTCTTTAGTATATTTCTTAGAATTATTTTTTGAACCATTAGAGTTTCCTTTTTCTCCATTATCAGTTTTAGGATTAGTAGAATCACCTGTGATAGACTTATTCTCTTCAGCATTTATTTGAATATTATCATCACTATTAACAGTGATTTCTCCTAAAGATAATTTTCTCTCTTTATCTTTATAAATATTTTTACCAGCAAAATCAATAATTACATTATCACCAAGTTCAATAGTAACATCATCACCAACACTTTGATATGCTACTCCTTGATTTTCAATTCTAATAAGATTACCTTCTAAATAAGTAATTTCTAAATAAGTATTATCAAAAGTCTTCTCAACATCACCTATTTTTAATTTTAGCTTAGAGCCAACAATCATAAATTTTTCATCAGTAATTTTAAGTAAAAAGTTACTAAAATCAAGTTTCTTATCTAAATAATTAATACGATAATTATTACCTTCTTTTACAAAAATAGTACCAGAAAAAACATTATAATATTTATAATTTTCTTTATTTATGTCATTTAAATTAAGCACAACACTTTTTGCAAAAGTAGATATTGATCCATCACTATAATGAATAAATGTCTCAGCAGGAATAATAGTAGTTTGATTATTCTTATTTTCAATAATTACCTCATTATCTACTTCTTTATACTTAGTTTCTTCGTCAAAAAATATTTTTTCAGTTGTAGCTTTACTATTTTTAGCAATAATATGCCCTTCAGCTTGAAATTCAGTATATTTTGAATTATAAGACATAATACCATATCCAAATAGTAGCGCTATTACCAATACAATTGGAACAATAATTAAAAAAGACTTCTTAAGCATATCTATACACTCCCATACTATATTAATTTTACTACAAACAGAAAAAAAAGTACATAAAAAAGGCATTATTAAATGCCTTTATTTAAATTTCTCTTAAGCAATAAGATTCCAGATATAATTCCCATAATTATTAAGCCAACAATACCTAAAACACTAACCAATATAGTCCTATTTCTTTCTTGCTTACCAATATAATAATTATATAAAACAACATTGTTATCAATAGTGTTAGAAAGAGAATTACTACTAATTTGATTAACTATATCACTAGTACCACTAGCATTAATATTATCAACCTTAAATACCTCATATTTTTTAGTTGTAGGATTATAAATATTAATATAATTATCATCAATTACTTGCGTATCACTATTAACAGCATCAGAGCCTAATACCTTCTCAACACTCTTCTCTTTTAACTTACTCATAAGATTTAGAGTATCTTGATACTGACGATGATTGCTATTAACAATTGCTGTATTATTGAAATAACTATTAAAGTAAGACATAACCGTAGAACCTGTATTCTTTAAATCTTGCTTTAGAATATCACCATTATGATAATTAAATATTACATAATCTCCATTAATATAATTTACAGCAATAATATCACTATCACCATACATATCAGTAGCAATTGATTTAATATTTTTATTAATAAAACTCTTAGGTAAACTAATATCATCTTTTAAACTATAAAGTTTATTATCATCACCTAGATATATTAGATAACTCTTTCCATTATCTTTACTAACTAAAGCGCTATCTTTAATATTTTCAAGAGAAGAATCAATCGCATCTATTTCTCCACTACTAACAAAAATCTGTTTAGATATAAAATTACCATCTACTAGTGAATAATTATAATATGTATCAATAATACTATCACCATAAGTAAAACTATATAAAGGGACATTATCAACTAAAGATAAATTATCAAAATCATTCTCAATTAATTGCTTCTTATCAAGATTATAAATATTATGATTTTCTAATAATATTTTATCATTATAAATATTGATAGGTTTCTTACTATTATTAGTATTTTCAGTATTATTAACCAGTTTAACAACACGATAATTGATTGTATTATTACTAACTTTAGTAAGAGAAACTTTCTCATTACTAATGATTTTATCTCCATCTATATGATAATAATTATTATCAATAATAGAAGAAGTCTTTCTTAAATCATCAGCTTTATATTTTAAAGTTTTAGTATTAATTCCATCACTTAAAACAATTTCAAAATCTGTATTAAAATCATAATAGAACGAATAAGATAATTGCTCAAGATTATAAGTAGTATCATTAATCCTAAATTTAATACCATCCATTACTTTATCAAATTCAACATTAATCTTATTAACATCACTTGCATAAACATTTACTGTCGGTAAACTTGGTATAGAACTAGTCTGTTTACCAATTGATCCAGTAATATTACCAAGGAAAACTGACTCCTCTGGCAATTCAAAATGCTGATAACCAAAACCATTCCAATCATATTTCAAGAATGGGAATTCACCGCTGTCCAACATAGAATAATCAAAAGCTGTTGAGAAGAAAGGTTTATAAGTATCTTGCGACTTTAAAGAATTATATGTGATTTTAGTAACATTAGTAGGATAATTATAACTACTAATAGAACTTCCATTATATGTTGAATTCTCATATACTTTAAGGGCTCGTAATGCTGCCGTATTGGCCGTTGGTGTAAATGTATCAGCATCTTTCGTAGACTCACCTATAAAGAATCTTGATTTATCAGATACACTAGCAACCACATCTGCAATAACCATATTATTATAGAAATGTCCATCAAATGGCAATTTATTACTATTAGGTGCAATACTACTAGCATGAATTCCAGCTGAAGTAATAGAACTATTAGCAATTAAATTATCATAAATAATAATTTTATTTAATGCTGAAGTAGTATTTATATTATCTAAATAACCAATAATACCTCCAGCAAAATCATTAGTAGCTCTAACAGTAGCATTAGTAATATTGTAGTACATTGTAGGATTAGTACTAGAATGATATCCAGCTAAACCACCAACATATTTTCTACCAGTTACTGTCGTATTATAGACATAATTTCTTTGTAAAGTAGCATTAGAAAGTTGTCCTACTATACCACCTGTATTATTACCCAAATTTTCTATTTTAGAATTCCTAATTCCACAATATGCATGACTATAACTAGATGCAACACCTGTTATTCCACCTACTCTATTAGATACATCGCCACTTCTAGTTCCATATACTTCAACATTATCGACATATGTATAAGTCAATTGATTAGAATTACCAAATGCTCCACCAATAGCATCACCACTACCAGTAACTTTAGAATCACTAATAATTTGTCCACTTATATATGATGTATTAGCATTACCAGAAATACCTCCAACATTAGAGACTCCCTTTACATCAACATTTTTTACTGTAGTATATGTAGCTGAACCATTTCCAAATACACCACCAATATAGTTACCAGTTCCAGTTACTATACAATCATCAACATTAAAATTAAACATTGTTGGATATGTTGTACCATCCTTAGACCCAACTAAGCCTCCAACATAACTTCTTCCCTTTACTTCAAGATCAACACCATCAACATGAGCAATATCAAAATATCTACTTAAACCAATAAAACCACCAACATAATCACTTGTATTGCTACCAATTACCTTAACATGTTCAAGTTTTATTCTTTTAATATCCGGTGATTGATTAAATGACACAATACCAGTACGACTAGCATTAGAAGCTATATCAATATTAGTAAAATTAATATCCGACATCGTTCCATTTAAGAATCTAATAATACCCGAATAAAGAGTTGAAGATTTACTATCAATAGTAATATGATCAAAATTAACATTGCTAATATTAGAAGCAACAGTATCAATCAAACCAACATGTCCAGAAGTAGCAGTAATATTAATATTTTTTAATGTATGCCCATCATCTGTACCTTCTAATCTATTAAAACTAACTCTTGTTTTTACATTAGTCTTTCCAGCAAAATCAATATCATTAACTAAACGATAATTTTCATAAACATCAGTATCTATCTTTTGCCAATCTTCAAACGTACCTATATCTTTATAAAAAGTCAATTCAATTTTAGCTGATGGATTAATAGAAACATCCTTTTTACCATCATTATAAGTAATATTATCAATTAAATAACTATCATAATAACGCTCAGGAGTTCCATAAACTTCATAAATAGTTTCTCCATCACTCGTTACATTTTTATTAACTCTTCGTATATTAAATCCATCAATGTTTAAACCTTTAACCGTATAATTATCTGGATTTTGAATATAAATTTGAATAGTAGCATCACTAAATGACTTATCTATAATAATATCTTTTACTTTAAAATCTTTAGCATAAAATTCAATATCTTTTTGATTTGGTAATAACTTATTACTAGACAAATATTTTAATTTAGGCATTATATTCCTATTTTGACTATTAGACAATTTACTCAAATCAAATTGATTACCAAATTTAATTAAAGAATCATATGTAGAAGCAGATTTTAACTCTTCACTAGTTAAGAAAATGTCACCATTTGCCGAATTAATATTAAGACCATTAATCAATTGCTCATCCCATGCATAGTTTGAATTAACAGCAATTCTATTTCCAACAGTCCTATTCATATTAATAGCATTTTTCGAAGTATATACGCCACCAAGAACTAGAGTATTATAAATATTGTCATTAGTAGAATATCCAACTACTCCTCCAACAGAATCTTGTTGTGTATATACATAAACATTAGAAATAACACGTTCAACATATCCAGAATTATATCCAACTACTCCTCCAACTTCTTGTTGATTTGTATTAATAGTTCCTTGTACATAACTATCTCTAATAAATCCAGAATCATGTCTACCAACAAAACCACCTATACCATAAGTAGAAGCTCCATATTTTATTTCCATATTTAAATCTTGAACATAACAATTTTCAACAATTGTATCTGCTGTTCTTCCAATAAATCCACCATATCTACCATAGAATTTTACATTATTTTTATCCTTTTGATATATATGTACATTAGTTGCAGAAGAATTAGATATAAGCGTACTAGATGCCTCTCCAACAAGAGCACCTATATAAGTATCACTATCAGTAATATTTATATTTTTCAAATGAACATTATCAATAGTTGCATTACCAGACGCATATGCAATAAATCCACCTCTATAGCTTGGTCCATCTTTTGTATAATTTTCAACATATAAATTTTTAATAGTACCGCCAGACAAATTATTAATAAATGCTTTATTAGTTAATCTAACATTTTTAATAGTATGACCATTACCATCAAACTTTCCAGTAAACTTATCTATGTTATCAGAAAGATTACTAAAATCTAAATCAGTTTGTAACTTAAAGTTTTGTGTTGAATTACTATTAATAGTTCTAAAATCAGTAATACTATTAATATTTCTATACATTTCAACTGGAATAATACGATCTTTACTATTTTTATATTCTCTCTTATAAGATTTACCTGTTGATTCAACATAATATATATTATGTAAACTATAATTTGTAACAAAAGAATCAGGATCATGGAATCTAACTTTAACTTTAGATTTACCATTTTCATTTACTTGATCCAACACATCTACTTGAATTCCATTATAAAAATCTAAATCATCTATTGTACTATATCCAATATTATCAAATATCAAAGTAGCTTCAACAGTCTCATCATCTTTTTCCACTCTATTTTCAATAGTTAAATAATCAATCTCTCCATCATCTTCTTTTGGAAGTTCAATATATTCTTGATTTGGCATAACATCTGGCCAAATAATATGTGGATAATATCCATACTTAACATAATTTTCAACATCAAAAGCATTATCTGCATTTAAAATATTTTGAAACTCTTCTTGTCTTAGAGTATTAGGAGCAATTTTATTAGAATAACTACCAGAATAAATATCTTTAGTAGCATAATAAAGATTAACAGCATTAACACCACCAGAGAAAAAGTTAACATCTCGAGCCGTATTTCTATAAGTACCACTAGAATTAGTATAAGCATTCCTAATAATAGTTCTACTAATAGATCCTGCAATATTACCAACTTCATTCTGGTATGATTCATTAGTAGATGACTCTGCTATATTAACATCAACTAAAGAATATATATTTGAAATATATGAATTAGCAGCAGTATAATAAGTAAGTGCTCCAACATATTTACTACCAAAAGATGGATTGTTATAAGTAGCATCAATTGCTTTTCCATATAAATAACCATTAGTAATAGTTCCATAATTCTCTAAGCAAACTAAAGAACCATATCTAACTACATCAAGAGAATCCTTACTATTAACAACAAAGTTTTTAATATTACCATAATTATATCTAATCATTAAAGTAACTAAAGTATTTCCCAAATGATTACTTTGTTCAAGAGTTGCCATAATATTTTCAATAGTACCATAATTATAATATGCTATCCCCTCAAAATAATCTCTAGCTGGATATTCAAAATAAACATGTAAATCAATGTTCTTTAAAACAGCATTACTACCAAGTTTATAGAACAAATATTCAGAAGTTTTACCACTAGTAATATATGTATCACGAATAATTTTATGACCTTGAAAATCAATAATTCCATTAAACTCTGTACCAATACTTCTATTAGTATTAGAAAAATCCAAATCATCTGAAACTAAATAAAAACCAGAAGTATGAATTTGAAAAAACTCATCTACATTATGAATAGTTCTAATCTCATCATCAGAAGTAAACTCAAGAGTATCAATATCATAAAATCTCTTTTCAACATTTACCCCTACTACTTTTTTTCTAATACTTAGTTTAATCTTATATTCACTAGATGGCTCAATTTCATGTTTTGACATAGCATCAATAACTTGATAAGAATCATTAAAATCAAACTCAACTGTATCAATTAATTTATTATTTTTATAATATCTTAAAAAATAATGAAAATCATCTTCTTCAATTTCATGTTTCTTATCAGTTAAACTAGTAAAGAAAGATCCCATATAATTTGCTTTCGCTTTATAAGGAACATAACTAGTAGCACTACTACCTTCTTCAATCTGTAAATCCTTAATAACTATAGATGTTGTTTCATTTTCACCATCAACTTCTATAATATGAAAACTAATATATGGACTAGAAGCATTAACAACTACCGTCCTACTGTATGAAATATAATCATCTGCTTTAATATTCTTAATTTGATCACTAGCAGAATAACTATTATTACTACCTCTTGGAGTTAAATAAACTGGTTTAGTAAACTTCTTATCTTTATACTTAATCTTAAAACTTACAGTAACAGTCTTACCAGCATATTCTGGTAAATAATAAGAATAAGTTCTATAACCATTTTTAGCTGATAGAGTAACTGTATTTTCAGTCTTATTAATCTTTCTACTACTTGGCTCTCTATTACCTCCAGTTTTCCACCTTCTAGTATTATCAATATCAAATATATTCTTACTAGTAATTTGTTTTAATAAAGTATCAACTTCAACATTACCACTTAATCCTTCTTCAGTAACTATATCTTCTTCTAATAAAACTTTATTACTAACAAACGAATCATTAGAATAACCAGTATTGTATTCCTCTGCTATAAACTTAAAATTATATTTTGTATCTTTATCAAGTTTCTCTAAAGAAATATTTTCATAATCAGTATTAATATTCAATTCCTTATATAAAACAAGTACTCCAATACTATTTCTTACTTCAAGTAAAACTCTATTAGACTGAATAGCTTTATCAAAATCTTCAATTCTAGCATCAAAATTTATAACACTAGAAGTAACAAATCTATTAATAATATGAACATCAGAATCATACTTTATCGTCTTAATATTATTAACATTAGAATTAGTAGTAATATCAAAATTCTTACTACCTAATTCTACATTAGAAGATAATTCAAAATAATAAGTATGATTAGATAATAAACCTAATATCTCGAAAGGTAATGCTTCTCCTGCTTTTATTCTTTCTAAATCATTACCAGTTAAAAGAATAGTCTTTACATTTTTATTATCATCAGAGTCTTTAACAACAATTTTAATAGAAGATAATAATTGTTTTAAAACAGTATTAGTATCATCTGAAATAGACACATTAAAACTAATCTTATCAACATCAGATTCAATATTATCAAAATTTAATTTTACATAACCTAAAGTAGTTATAGGCTCTGTTGTAAATTTTCCTTCAACAATTGTTTTGCCTTTAATAATTCCATTTCCGTCTTCTAAATCATAATCACCAATTAAAGAAACAGAATAAACTTCATTAGGTGATAAATTATCTAAAGTAAAAGTTAAATCACTAACTTTTCCCTCTTTAATAATGTTTTTATCATTGTCATAAACAACATACTTCATATTAGCAATATTAACATTATCTCTATTAGTTAAATCAAATGATAAAGTAGCCTTATCAATACCTCTACTCTTAACAGACAAATAACCACTAGGTGCTTGCTTTATAGTTTTAAAACTATAATTAACAGCATTCTTCTTCAATAAATTACCAGCTACATCGTAAAATTCAACATCTACATTATATCTAGTATTACTAGAAAGAGATTTAGCTGTAGAATAATTTTGACTTTCTAGTTTTAATAACTTAGTAATATATCCAGATGATAGCTGATAACTATTATTACCAATCTTTAATATAACTTTCTTAATACCTTTTAAAACTTCATCACTACTCTTATTATTTAATTTAATTCCCTGAAATACTGCATAATTAGAATAAGGAACAATCTTATCTATACTAAAATTAACATTTTCTAGACCAGATATATCTTTAGTAGAAATCTTAAATCTAGTAAATTCACTTTTTACTTCTTGTCCTTTTTCATTTTTATAATGATATACCCCTACTACATCATAATCAGTATCTGGATATAATCCCTTAACTTCAATTGTATCTGAAACTACAAAAGTTTTTCTAACAACCAAATTCTTTCCTTTATAGAACTCAAAAGTAGGATATTTAACTATTCTACCAGTAGGATCACTAATCTCCAATTTACCACTAACAGAATAAATTCTAGCACTTTGACTTCCAAAAGTAACAGTAGGTTTAACATATTCGACACCATCTACAGTAGCCGGTTTATTTATATTATCTTCTTCTTCCTCTTCTTCTTGAACAGCAACAGGAGGAACTTCAGTACCTGCATTTTCCTCATCTTTTATAAATAAGCCCAATCTCTCAAGAAAATCTAAATAAGCAAGTTCTTTTCCATCAAAAAAGATAAAAGAACTATTATCCAATCCTTTTATTTCTTTATAGAAATACTTACCACCACTCATATAATAATATCTTAAATTTTCTTCAGAAAAAGTAATAAAAGAATTAATTGGTATAACATATTTCTTACTAGTATTTGTCTTAATAGACATTTCACTTAAATTAACATATACCCCATTATTTAATTCAACAAAATTATAAGTAAGATTATCTGCTCTCTCATAATCATTTTCATTAAATAATTTATTATCACTAATTAAAGTATTAGAATATGAATTCGTCTTTCTATACTTACTATCAATAAGTGAAAATTCATCAGATAATATTAATAATGTTTTACTATCTTTTGAAACAATAGGATAATTTAAATTAACATTAGTTTTCTTTTTATCACCAATAAAATATTTACCTCTACCTTTATATAAAGCATCATAATATTTTACTTTAGAATAATCAATTTTATCTCTTTCACTTTCTCCATTTATCAAGTTCTTTGTTATATTATCAGAAGTAAAAACATATCCATCCATATCAAATGTACGAATATTTTTGTAACTATTAAAATAAATAGATCCAACTATAACTAATAAAATTATAATTAATAAAACTACCTTTTTCATTAAATCACTTCAACTTCTTTAAATAATCAAAATTCTTCATCAATAATTTTTCCTTATTATTTATAATAATTAAATCAGAGCTAACATTAAGTTTAAACTCATCATTAGTAACAAAAACATCTCCTGTAACATTTTCATAATTATTCATCTTACCAGAAGCATAATCATAAATAAATAATTCATTAGTATCATATACATAATTTACAAAACTAAATGGAGTTATTTTAACACTCATTCCATTAAAATTAACTACACAATTATTAATAAAAATATAATAATCACTTCCATCAAATAAGAATCCTTTATTTGCTTTATAATTTAAATTCTTATTAGTTAAATAATAATCATCATATTTTTCACTTAACACAGTAAAATATGGCACCTTCTTTTGTACACCATTTGAATAAGAAACAAAACTATAATTAACAGGAATTATTATTTTTTTAGCCTTACTATAATAAATAGGTTCCCCATATAATTTAGTCTTCTTATTATTAATTTTTAGATTTGAAATATTGCCATCATGATTTATAGTAAGATTACCATTTATATCAAATCTCTCTCTTCCAAAATAAATATATAGATTTTCTTTCTTCTCTACATATGTATTTAATTCTTTTCTAGCTAACATGACATTAACAATAACTATAATAATAACAAATAATAAAACAAGTCCTACAACAATTGATGCTATCAACTTCTTCTTATTCTTCATAATTACACATCCTTAAACCTTACTACAATTTTATCAAAAAAGCTAAAAATAAACAATAAAATAAAAAGTATTTTAATATAAAATACTTCTACTTTGTTATAACCTCACAACTAGTAACTCTAGAATAACTATTAATTATATTATTACAATATTTAATTAAATCATTATAAGAATAAGTCTTTTTAAGAATAACTTCATAACTATCATCATCTTCGTGATATTCATACGCCTCAGCAAAATCACCTAGTATTGATAAAGCCTTATTTTGAGTAGTTTTACTATTAAACTTAATAAGTGCATGATCAGCTAAATAATAAATACCATTATCTAAAACATAATCATCACTAACTGTCTCTTCTGAATTAGTACCCTTTTCATATTCATCAAATATTTTAGCATCAATTACACTTATATCTTCCGGTTCCTGTACTGGAGTTTCTCTATCAGTCTTAATTGCAACAGCAAA
This sequence comes from uncultured Bacillota bacterium, assembly GCA_946630315.1. GTDB lineage: Bacteria > Bacillota_I > Bacilli_A > RF39 > UBA660 > UBA3789. The sequence goes on from CAMOYT010000003.1 coordinate 42,190, forward strand.
TACTACTACAACAAATACAATAAGAACTATAAATAAAACTGTAAACAATAATTTATTTTTAATATGATCTTCCATATTCTTCACCTATTATTATAATAACACAAAATATATAATAAAGAAAAATAGAAATCAATTATGATTTCTATTTTACATTAACTAGGAATATATAATGTACCATTACTATCATAAGCCCCTTGTACTGCAACTCCATCTACTATAAATGTAAATGTAGGCCTATTACTAGTATTTCTAAACATGCCAGTAAAAGTAGCAGTATTAGATAAATTCCAGTCATTAATTTTACTAGCCCCATCTGCAGTTAACTTACTAAGGCCATAGAAAGCAGCAGTATAACTTCTACCATTTTCAACATTCCAATTACGTAAACCATTTAATGTAGTTAAATTTGAACAACCATCAAATAAACTATTAAAATTAGTAACTTTAGATACATCCCAATTATCTAAACCATCAGTACTTGTAAGTTTAGACATTTGAGCAAAAGTTTGATTTAGACTAGTAAGACTTTTAGTATCCCAATTAGAAAGTGCTCCAAGACTAGTCACCTGTCTACATTGGAAAAACATTTGTCTCATATCCGTAACATTCGATACATTAAAATTGCTTATTGGTGAAAGATCACTAACTAAAGTAGCTTGAAACATCTGAATCATTTCAGTAGCACTGCTTGTATTCCAATAAGCAAGAGGAGAAATATCACTCAAACTACTACAAGCCTGAAAAATACCAGAAAATCCCCTAACATTTGATACATTCCAAGTGCTTAATGGTGATATATCAGAAAGAGTTCTATTAGATACAAATAATGAATTCATATTAGTAACATTTGATACATCCCAATTATCAAATCCCTTTATTGAAGAAAGAGATGTACAACCATTAAACATTCCAAGCATATTAGTAACACTTGACACATCCCAATATTTTAAAGGTTCAGCATCAACAAGAGAAGAACACCCTTTAAAAGTTTCCCAAAGAGCAGTTACTTCTGAAGTATCCCAACTCTCTAAACCAGAAATATCAACCAAATTACTAAATCCATTAAATAATTGCCCATAACCACCAATAAGTTTAGGATTAATATTATTAGAATTCCAATAAATAGTTCCATTATCATACCACATATAAATCTTCTCAGTTGAAGAAGAATCTTGTACCTCAGTAGTAGTCACCCCATCTGTACTATCACTATATTTAATAGCTCTAATATTAGCAGCACCACCAGCTAAGCTTATCATTTTATTATATAATGTATTTTTAGAATCAAATATCGCAACAGAAACAGGAGTATAATCAGCTCTAATAGTAATATCTTCAGTAATATCATCAAGAACTAATCTTCCTGTATTCATATTATATCCAAGCCATAATTTATTATTGACATAAATCTTAGTAGGTTTCTCTCCTTGTAAATAGAAAGAAACACTACCATGATCTGCAACAGAAGTAGGATAACCATATAAAGAAGCAGGAATAGAACTATCATATGTAATAGTATGTGCCCCAACAGTATCTACAAATTTAAATTTAACATAAGAATTTAATTCATTATTATTTATAGCAGTTAATCCATCTTTATACTTAAAAGTAACAGTAGCACTAATCTCCTCACCAGGATTAATAGAATCTCCCACATTTAATCCATCAAGAGCAATTACAATATCATCATTATCATAAAAACTATTATCATAAGTTATCCCATCATAATAAGTAACAGCTGAAGTCATATTTTTAAATTTAATTTGATAAGTAAGAGATGATGACAACTCATCACCAAGTATAGTCTTAGTAGATAATAAAGTTTGATAATAAGTAATAATCTTAGAATTTGTTATATCAGCTCCAACATCAGATTGATATTTTATAGAACTAATGACAACACCAGATTGTTTTAAAGCAAGCGCATTTCCTGAAACAGATAAATCAACTCCAGAAATTTGTGCATATCCAACACCAAGTAAGCAAGTGAAACAGCAAATCAAAATCATAAAAAATAAACATTTATTCTTCACTTAAATCACTTCCTTATTATCTACATAATATCATATAAATTAAAAAAAAACTAACTAATGTTAGTTATTTTTATATGGTGCCGAAACCAGGACTTGAACCCGGAACCTACTGATTACAAGTCAGTTGCTCTACCAATTGAGCTATTTCGGCATAAATAAATGACATAATACTTATATCATATCACTTATTCATTTGTAAACTATATTCTTTCATTTCATCTAAAATTTGATCTCTTTCAATCTCTATTTCACTTAATTCACGAGTATCTTCATCAACTATTCCACTACGCATTTTCTTTCTAGTTTCACCCAATTTAAATATATTAGAAAATTTAGAATTGTATTTAGCAAGCAAATCATTTAATTTATCAAAGTTTTCTCTTCCTACTACATTAAATATAGCTTCTATATTTCCATTCTTTCTACTTTCTAAAATAGCCTCTTTATATGTAACAAAGAATTCTTCAACAATTGGCCTCATTAACTCATAAGAAGTACCGCCTCTAACTTTACCAAAACTATCTGAATTAAATAAATAGACATTATTCTTATGCATTAATTCAGTAATTTCTTGAGCAATTAATTCATTAATTATTTCATTAAATAATTCATATCCTCTCTTAGTATTATCTTCTTCCAAAGAATTATCTATCTCTTCTTCACTATCTTGAACTAAATAATCCCATCCACATAAGAAAGTAATTTTATTTTTATCAATGCTTTCTAATGATAATTCATATCTATGATTAAACTCATGTATTATAACATCATCCATATACTCATCTAAAGCACTCATAGATACAAATAACATCGGATATATTTGTTCCTTGCCATCAACAACTCTATAATCGGGACATACACAAGCCTGAGTATTTTTGAGTAAACTAGCTGAATAATAATTAGCTCCACACACTAGTTGTAAATCTCTTAATTCTTTTAAATGATCTTGATACTCATTATCACATAGTAATTGTATTTCTATTTTCTCTTTTCCCTTTTCAAAATCATCTTTCATAGAATCAATAATTTCTTGAGGAGGTAACAATTTAAAACACTCTTCATAAAGAGAATAATCATTACCATAATCATATCCTAATCTATTAAAGAATCTAATCCTATCATCTTTAATGCTATCTTTTCTCCATTGAGCTGCATCAGACTCTAATAATTCATTACTTTCACTAGTAAAAGCAAATATTCCATCACTTTTAAAATAATAATCAAACAGCTTATCAAAAGAAGCATTTTTTTCTCTAGTGTACATAGAAGGATCTACATAATCAGCATACTTCTCATATAATTCTTCTAATAATTTACTATATAGTTTATCATTTTCATCTTTTTTATCAATAAGCCTTTGTTCCATCTTTTCTAACTTTTTTACGAACAAATCAAATTCTTTTTTCTTAGATTCATATACTTCAATAATCTTTTCAAACTTCTCATTCATTATAAAATTATTCAAGCTATTTTCAGGTACTAAAGGATACATTTGATTTACTACTTCTAATGCATTTTTTTTAGCAATTCTATATTCATAAGTCTCTTCCCCATCAAAATATTCACTTATTCTATCAAAAATATACTTATTAGTTTGTTCAAACTCTTTAAAGCCCTCACTATTAATAAAATCAAGATAATTATCCATATTAATATTAGGATTGATTCTTTGAAGAAACGAAACTCCCTCTTCTATCTTAGCCTGAATTCTTCCCTCTTTACCTAGTTTTTCTAATTCTATATATCGTTTTATCTTTTCTATTCCAAATAAAGAATTAAATTCAATAGATGTTTCATTATTCTCAAATAATGCTTTTCTCTCTTCATAACTAATATCTAATTCATGTTCTAAATCAAGCAATAAATATTTGCTAATCTCATTCTTAATTTGTATTAATAAAGTTCTCAACTTATCATCGCTAAGAAAAGTAACATAAGCAGTCTCACTAAACTTCTTCTCTATTTCATCTCTATTCTCTTCTCCATAGTAACTTACAAAAGCTTCTATTATTTTAGGTAAAGCTTCATTAAATGTTCTTTCATGATTAATTAATTTTAAATAAAACTCAAGCATATATTCTTATCCAATCCAATAATTCTTTATAATTATTAGGATATACTCCTTTTCCATGAATAATATCTCCATCTACATTAATATAAAATTCATCTTGATCTAACTTATTAGAATTACCATATTCATTCTTCCATAGACGAATAATTCTAAATAATTCATTAATAACATCCTGATTTATTTCTTTTTCATTATTAATCATGTTATTTTCAATAACTAAAGAAGCACTATTAATACCTTTAATTTCAATAATTATCTTCATACACTTCACCTATTTTAATTTTATCAAATAAATCTTACTTTTTCTATTATTTATGATATAATATTTACATAACTTGCCTCTATGGCGGAATTGGTAGACGCGGCAGACTCAAAATCTGCTTCTAGCAATAGAGTTCCGGTTCAAGTCCGGATAGAGGCACCATATAAAAGCAAAAAGAGAATTACTTCTCTTTTTTTTATTTGAAATATTTCTTAAATTCTAAATCATTAGAAACATACTTCTTTACAGAATTAGAATCATAAAAATATATATTACATTTATCATTCTTAACTCTACATAAATAATAAATATTATTCTTAGATCTATATCTATAAATATTATTACCTAGTTTAAATTCATAATAATCATCTAATAATCTAATATTTAATTTGTATGTATGTTTCTCTTTATTGATAATTTCTACTCCAGTATCTACATTAAGACTAATATTACTATTATCACTACCATAATAATCTTTATTAAAAGCAAAACTAGGAACTAAAAACCATATAAATGTAATAATACTAAGTATAAATAATAATAATTTAGAAATTATTTCTAATTTAATATTCTCTTTAAACAAATTCACACTAATAAATGGAATAGATATTAAATATAATAATACTAAAAATATTAAACTAATTTGACTACGACATATTATAAAACTAAAACACATAATAATTAAAGAAATACCAATCAATAAGTAATTAGCAAACTTATATTTTTCTCTAATATTAATAGCATAATACATCATCAATTCCTTATAACTATTAATATTATTTTCTTTTAGTAATTCTACTGATTCTTTTCTCTCTTTTAAATATCTACTTCTATTTTTATTCTTATATATTAATTTAACTTTCTTATCATTAAATCCACTATAATAATATTTCTTCTTTAGCATATAATCATAAGAAATAATAATCATCTTACTAATCTCATTCTTTTCAACAACTGGTGCTACATTAAATATCATCTTAAAAGCATATATAACTTTTTCTAACTTATTATAGAAATCATCAACATCATCCTTATTAAATGGATTATTATCATATAAACTAATTGCAAAATCTCTTAAATCAACTACTGCAAAAAAAGCTTCAGTAACATACTTAGTTAACTCTTCGTCACTACTACATTTAGGAGCAACTTCAAGTAATATATTTATAACTCCTTCAATATTAAAATCATCATATGTTGTCTCATAAGTTTTAAGTATACAATATCTAAATCTAGCTTCCATATTATCTTTATCTATTTTTAATATTTCCTCATACTTTTCTATTGCTTCCTTATTTTTATTCTTTCTATATAAATCATAAGCATCTTCTAATAATTCTTTTATTTTTTTATCACTTTTAAGCATACCATCACATCCATAGTTCTTATTATATAAAAAAAGTAGAGAAATCTCTACTATTTAATCTTACTTCTATCAATTACTACTAAATCTTTTTTATGCTTTTTAATATTTTCAATTATCTCATCACTAACATCGTTATTAACATATAATGAGAAAGCAAAATCAGAAAAGAATACTGTATTAAATCTACCCTTTACTACTAAAGATAATTGATCCCAAGTAAATCCACAAATATAACCATAATCACTAACATCAATTAATCCTTCTTCATCAACTATAACAGTACCATATCTATTATTTCTCAATTTTAAAAATCTAATAAAGAACAATAAATACATAATAAGTATAGCAATCGTAATAGATAATGAAAGTATTAAAAAGAATAATACTACTATATCAAATCTATTATAAAAACATAAATCAAATATAAATAATATACCTAATATTACTAAATCTATATATAATATTCTATTCCAATCAAAATAATTTGCTTTATGATTTTCTAATAATTTATCTCTAGAAGATAATATATTTCTAAGTTCCATATAATCTCTAAAATTATGGAATTTTATTTTATAATTAGTCTTCATACTACCAACTCCTCTATTCTAAAATAATTATAACATTATTTTAAAATAAGTCTATATTTTTATTCTTCATATTTTGAATTATATAAATCCTTTTCTAAATCCTCTTCTTCCTGTATAACTTCCATCTTTGGTAAATCATCTATTTTAGCTAAACCAAAATAATCTAAAAATTCAGAAGTAGTTTTATAAAGGATTGGTCTTCCTGCCATTTCACTTCTACCAGCTTCTTTTATGAAACCTTTCGCAACTAGTTTTCGAACTATTTGGACACTTCCAACACCACGTATTTTATCTATTTCTACTCTTGTTATTGGTTCATTATAAGCAATGATTGCTAGAACCTCTAAGGCTGCTTGACTTAAAGTATTAGTTAAGGGATTCTCTATTAATTTTTGATAATATTCACGATGTTCATATTTAGTAGTTAATTTAAATCTATTACCTAAAAAATCAACTCTAAGTCCCCTATCTTCTTTTTGATAATCTTCTTTAAGTTCTAATATTAGTTGCTTAGCTTCTTCTAAATCTATATCTAAAACATCTTCTATTTGTTCAAAAGAAAGTCCATCTTCTCCTACTACAAATAAAAGACCTTCTAATACTGCTTTCTTCATCCTACACCGCCTCAACTATTATCTCAGAAAAAGTATCTTCTTGTACTATTTTTATTTCTCTATTTTTAGCCATTTCAAGTACCGCTAAAAAAGTAGCCACTACATACTCTTTAGTAACTATTGGAAATAATTCAAAAAAACTAACTTTCTTCTTTTTACTAAGTATTTTCTTAATATCATGACGTCTAGACACAATACTAATCTCTTTAACTGTAACTTTAGTTTTTAATGGTTTATTCTCTTTTTGTCTTTCTAAATACTTCTTAAAAGCATCTACCAAATCATCTAAAGTAACATCAGATACTATACCATGAACTTCATCCATATATTGATCAACATTTTCTGGAGTCTTAGTAAATATCTCACTTCTTTTTTCTTCATTTTCTTTTAATACTTTAGTTATCTCTTTATATGCTTGATACTCAAGTAAACGATTAACTAATTCATCTCTTGGATCAACTTCTTCTTCCTCTTCTTCCATTTTTTCTCTAGGAAGTAACATACGAGATTTAATTTCTAATAATTCAGAAGCAAGTACTAAATATTCAGAAGCTACTTCTAAATTCATAGACTCCTGTTTATTTAAATATTCAACATATTGATTAGTAATTGACTCTATCTCAATATTCATAATATCCATTTTAGATTCTTTAATTAAATGCAATAATAAATCTAATGGACCTTCAAAATCATTTATTACAAATTCAACATTCATATACTTCACTCCGAACTATTTAAAGTATAACATGATAAAACAATTTAGTAAATCAACATAATAAAAAGAGAAAAATGAATTTCTCTTTTTAACTATTTAATAACTTTATATCTTTTATATCCTTTGTATAATACTCATTGCTATTATTTTTATAAATAACTAAAGATAAATATCCATATGGATTAATATAAATCTTTCTATTATAATCATTAATACTTCCTGTTAATCCATTGGCCTCAAGTGCTAAATCATAAATAATTTTCATATCTTTATCAGTTACTTCAAAAGCTTCTAAAGTCTCCTTATAAGTAAGCATTTTATTATTTTTCTTTGAGAATATGAAAGTAACTGGATCAGATTTTTTACTATTTCCATTACAAATATTATTATTATTAATAACATAATACATAGAAATAAAACCTTCACCATCAAAAACTAATGGCTCTATATCAGTATGTTCACTAACAGAGTATCCTTTACTACTACATTCCGAAGAATTCTTATCACTCTTGTAACCATCTTCTATTAGTTTATTTAATTCTGTTATCTTTTTCTGTAATTGCTCATTATTATAATTATTACTGTACTTTCTATATTCTAATGAAATCTTAGATTTACATTTATCATTTTCACATAATTTTATTGAATGACTCAAACTACTTTCCCATCTAGTATTAGTATTAATAGTAGTAGTCTTATTATTGAATAAAAATATTATGGCAAATCCAACTACAATAAAAGCAAATGCTAATAAAAGCAAAATAATTATTTTTTTCATAATTCATTACCTCAACTTTTAATAAGTGTCTGGACAAGCAGATGCCGAACACTCAGTAGCTCCTGTACAATTCTTTTTAATATAATAACCTGCATAACTACCTTCAGTTATTTTCCACCAACTACCGTCATATGATTCAGCTTTAAATGTATCACCCTGCGAACCAGTATAACTACAATCAGTTGTACTAGGAATAGCATTAATGCAAGTATCTCCCGCTCTACATAGCCTAATTGTAGTATCACATGATTGCGTATTACATTTAGCTGAATCTGTATCAGTTCCACATTTATGGCTTGTATGTCCTGCTACTTTACTATAATATGTTCCAGATCTTGTTTTAGTTCCACCACCACATTTTACAGAACATTTTCCCCAATCATCCCATTTTATCTCTTTAGACTCACATCTATCAAGTTTTGAAGTATATGTAGTAAATGCACTACAATTATCAAACGAATCACAAGCTTTATAACTAACTGTTACTGTTCCTTGTTTATTAACATTTCTACCAGATTGTTGACTATTTGCTACATCATTATTTCCTTGACCATTTGTTGTTAAGAAATATTTTACTCCACCTACTCCTCCATCAGTTGAACCACTTGCTACTACAAATAGATAACCATTATACCATGTATCATTAGGATGAGTACTTAACCCACTAAATGAACCAATATTATCTTTACTTGGCTTTTTATATCCAGTTACTGTTGGAGCTGTTGGAGCCTTTCTATCTAGTTTTACTATTCTTTCTACATAATCAGACCAGTTACCGGCATTATCCCTTGATCTATACTTTATTGTTACTGTTCCTTCTTCTATATTTACGTTTCTATAATTTTGATTACTATCTGTTACATCATTATTTCCTTGACCAGATGTTGTTAAATAATTTCCTGCTACTCCTGACATGCTATCTGTTGATCCTGATGCTTTTACTAAAACCCATCCTTTTAACCATGTATTAAAAGTATAGGCACCTAATCCTGTCTCTGATGTAATATTAGTAGCATTATTCTTTTTATATCCAGTTACTGTTGGTTCTGTTGGTTTTGTTCTATCTAAATCCATTTCTAGTGTTACTGATACAGTGTTTTGGAATCCATCTTTTACTGTTATTACTGTATATCTTGAACCTTCGTCTACTAATTGCCTTCTTGTTCCTACTGTATCTTTATCTGGATTATTATTTTTAACTGCTTTTGTTTCTGCATTAGGGAACTCATATGGATGCGTTATATTTGATAATGTAGATAATGTTTTTCTATTACTTGAATCTTTCTTTATATTCTTAGCATTTTCTTCTGTAAGTATTTGTCTTAGAGCAACATTATCACTTGTTATTGTCTCTATAACTATACCATATGGATAGTTTGCTTTATTTAACCAACCATTATGATTATTACTTAAATCACTTGATTTTATAGTACCTGTCTTATTATCATTATTAACTGTTATACCCTTTAGTACATTACCTTCCTTATTACCATTAGAGTCTGATTTATATATATTAACAGTTAGAGTTGGTGCTGTTTTATCAATATATGTTGTTACTTCACACTTTGTTGCATTTCCTTCTACATCTTTTATTGTTATGAATCCTGTAATACTATCTTCTGTAAATGTTTTGGTATAATTTTCTTTCTCACAACCTGATCCATCATGATCATCACAACCTACAGTAATAGTTCTCTTTGTATTTACCCATTCTTTTACTCCTGATTTTGTATTAGGTTTATCTTCATCTTTAATTTTACATTCTGGTCCTTTTTTATCCTCATAATCATTCATAAATGCTCCACTTTTACTATTACCATTTAAATTAGTTGCTGATACTACTACTTTTATCTTCTTACTTCCATGTAGTGTATATTTTGATAAATTTATTGTTTTATTAACACTTAATTCTCTACTTTCAACATTTCCTGAACTCATTAATTGAACGTATTTATTAGTACTATCATTAAAATAATATATAGTATATGTATAACTTAATAATTTAATAGTATTATCACTACTACCATGTATCTTTATTGTTACATTAGCTGTTTTTAAATCTTCTTTCTTACCTGGAAATACTACCTCTAAAGTTGGTGTACCATCTTTTAATTTTTCTTTTGCTTCTCTATCTGGCTTACATGTTAAATATGCTGTATATGAATAATCTGATTTACCATATTTAAAGATATTTACATATGTTTTTTCTTCATCACATTTAGTCTTACCATTATAAGAAGTTAAATCACTTTTTAAATAGTTAGCATCTCTTAACTGTTTTGCAGTTATCTTAGTCTTTTTACCTGTTATTTTAGGTAATTTAGACTTATTAGATTGCACATAACTTTGAGCTGCTAAAACAAGATTCTTTTCAGTACTTTTATAATATTCTTCATGTGCTTTTGATAATATTCTAGTTACTGCAGTTATTCCAATTACTGCAATTATTCCTAATATAGTTACGGCAGCTAATAATTCTACCATAGAAAAGCCTTTATCATTTTTCATACACTATCACCTATTATGTATTATAACATAAAAAAAGAATAGATAATACTATTCTTTTATATTTTATTTTACATAACTATATTCATTTTCTAAACTATCAATAGCAGCATCTAATACATATGCATCTCCAGATTCATCACTTAAGGCACCTTCTATTTCCCAATATGTATTAAATCTATTATTACTATCATAATCTAAATAAGCAATATAATCATAATCAGCATTTGCATAATACCAACAACTCTCATTTTCATCCCAAAGAATCTTTAATTCTTCTTCACTAACATCATACTCTTCAGCTGCATCACTTCTAAGTTCAGTAACAAACTCTCTATTAACTTGGTTAACTTTGCTAGCTTCTAAGACAAAGCAAGTATTAGCATCTTGATTAGGATCATGTATTACACGATAATCACTAGTAAGAATTGAAGGTAATTTAGTATAGTAATCAAATACTGTACTAGTATCATAATTATTCATTCTAATTAATTCATCATTTTCTCCAATTAAATGAATTCTATTGCCATTATTTAAAATAATACTTCCATCATTATCATTTTGATAAAAGTCACTTCTAAATTCACTACTTAATACTGGAGTAACTAAGATTGAATATAAGTATTCACGACTTAATCCAGTAATATATCCATCGCTTAATTCTTTAGCAGTACTATAACATACATTAAAGTCTCTACTATTATAAGCATTAACATAACTGCATATTAATTCGAAATCATATCTCATTTGATCACTAACATATTGATATACTTCATTAGTATTTTCAATATTTTTTAATACTAGTTGATCACTAACTAAACCTCTATTAAAGAATTCTTCATAATTATTTTGAGCTGTAACTAGTTTATTGTAAATCTCATCATTAACATAATTGTAATAATCTTCAGGTACGCTTACCTCTTCAACTGGAGCTTCTTCAACATATTCAGCTGGAACAACTTCATTAATAATTTGCTCTTCCTCCTCATATGGAACACCATCAACACCATCGATTGCTTGAACTGTTTCAGTTGGCTCAATATCATTTTCAACTATTTTACCGCTTTTAGTACCACCTAGATGTGCTGCACCAAATCCAATAGCAGCAGCAAGGATTGCAATTAATACTACATTTCCTGTTTTTGAAGCATTATTCTTATTATTGCTTACTCTCTTTTTAGTTCCGTTCGACTTTTTATTAGTCGTACTCATAATTATTCCCCCTATGACCAATGTCGCTAGAATTATATCATATTTTACCTTTTTTGTCAATGTGGTATAATGATATCAGGTGATTAAATGAAACAATTTAATATGGTTGATGAAACCTTTACATGTGAAAATTGTGGCCGATTAGTTGATAAATTAAATTATACAGCAAGAGATCATTGTCCATATTGTCTATATTCAAAACATGTAGACATAAATCCAGGAGACAGACAAAATCCATGCAAAGGACTACTAAAACCAATAGAAATAGAAAAATATAAAGATACATATAAAATAATCTATCAATGTGAAAAATGTCATAAAACACATAAAAATGTAGTAGCAAAAGATGATGACATAAATAAAATAATTGAAATTTCTACTAAACAATAAAAAGCCTAGATAAACATATATCTAGGCTTTTCATATTTATTAGAATAATTTTTATCTTCAATATACTTTTCTACAAGTACAACTCTTTCTTCTTCTAAACTCTTTTTAACATCAATAATTCTTTGATTTCTAGAACCTCTAAAATATAGATCAAAACTTTTTTCTTCAATCTTAAACTTACCATCTACTAGTATATCGACCTCTTCTAGTAGTTTTTTTGCTTTAGGATTAAGAATTAGTTTTTCATAAGTAAAACCAGTATAACACCATACATTCAATCCCAACTCATGAGCAGCACGTGCTATCTCAAGACATGCCTCTGGTTGGCACATTGGGTCACCTCCTGATAGTGTTATTCCATCTTGATTCTTAATAGTCTTTAATTCATCAATAATATAATCTACATCAACTAAGGCTCCCCCATTAAAATCATGAGTATCTGGATTGTGACAACCTGGACAAGCATGAGGACATCCTTGTGTCCAAAGAACAGTACGGATTCCCTCACCATCTACAATTGAATCAGGTTGTAAATCAGCAGCTAAACGAATTTCCATTTTTATTTATCTTCTTTGCAAAGGTCTTCAACGCCACTGTGTTTTACACGATCTTTTTCTTCAGCTCTTTTTCCATTATTGAATCTAGAAACATCTCCTGCAAGATATCCTGTAACTCTTCTTATTCTTTCGAATTTTTCTCCTTCACCAACAATTTTTTCCATATTTTTTTCCTCCTCTAAATTTTATTCTTTATAATTATCTACCACAGCACTCTGGAGTAGTAATTTTCTCAATTGGAATTCCTTCGAATTCTTTACGTCCACATCCTGGACATACATCATTAATAACTCCTACATATCCACAAACAGGATCTCTATCAACTGGATGGTTAACAGCACCATAACCAATTCCTGCTTCCTTCATTGTACGAATTACACTTTCAAATGCATCAACATTTGCAGCAGTATCACCATCTAATTCAATATAAGATATATGACCACCATTAGTAAATTCATGATATGGTGCTTCATGATAAATTTTATCGTGAATACTAATCTTATAATAAACTGGTATATGGAATGAGTTAGTATAATATTCTCTATCAGTAACTCCTTTTATCTTTCCATAGATAGCTCTATCTATTCCAGTAAATCTTCCACTTAATCCCTCAGCTGGTGTAGCTAAACAAGTAAAGTTTAATTTATACTTTTTAGCATTATCATCAATTCTCTTTCTGAAGAATTTAATAATTTCAAGTCCAAGCTTTTGACTTTCTTCACTCTCACCATGATGTTTACCAGTTAGAGCTTTTAAACACTCTGCTAAACCGATAAATCCTGTAGATAGTGAACCATGTTTCCATACTTTTCTAAGTCTATCAGTTGGTTTTAACTTTTCACCATTAGTCCAAACACCTTGTCCTAATAAGAATGGGAAGTTATAACAACGCTTATTACATTGAACTTCAAATCTTTCTAATAATTGATCTCTAACTTTATCAATCATTTCACCAAGTTCTTTATAGAAACCTTTCATATCTGGTTTTTCTCTTTCACCAAGACAAATACCATATTTAATTCCTAAACGAACTAAGTTAATAGTAGTAAATGAAATATTTCCACGTCCAGTAACAACTTGATTATCAGGACTAGTAACATCAGCAACTACTCTTGTACGACATCCCATATAAGCAACTTCTGTATTATGATTGTTTGGATCATAGAAAGCCTTATTAAATGGAGCATCTATAAATGCAAAGTTAGGGAATAATCTCTTAGCACTAACCTTACATGCTAATCTAAATAAATCATAGTTTGGATCTTCTTTATTATAGTTAACTCCTTCTTTAACCTTAAATATAGACACTGGGAATATTGGAGTTTCTCCATGTCCTAATCCTCTATCAGTACTTAATAAGAAGTTTCTAATAACCATTCTTCCTTCTGGAGAAGTATCTGTACCAAAGTTAACAGATGAAAATGGTACTTGAGCACCAGCTCTAGAGTGCATTGTATTTAAGTTATGAACAAAAGCTTCCATTGCTTGTTGAGTTGCACGATCAGTCTTTTGTATAGCCTTATCATATGCCTTTTTAAATATTTCTTGAATTCTTTCGCTACCTTTTTGATAATCACTAAAGTCTTCAACATTAATTTCAATACTTTCAACTTTATCAATTTCACGAATAATTCTATCTATATTTATAACTGGAATAAAACCTTCCAAATCTAAGAAATCATAAATTGTTTGTTTAAATTGCTTCTTAAAAGTCTTTAATACTCCAGGAGCTAGGTAGAAATCAAGCATTGGTATTGATTGTCCACCATGTTGATCATTTTGATTTGCTTGAATTGCAATACAAGCAAGTGAAGAATAAGTACTAATATCTTGTGGTGGTCTAATATAACCATGACCAGTATCAAATCCATTCTTAAATAATCTCTCTAAATCTATTTGACAACAAGTAGTAGTACCCATTGCTAAGAAGTCCATATCATGAATGTGGATATATCCTTCATCATGTAATGTAGCAAATTCAGGTTTCATTAAATATGCTTTAGCAAATTCTTTTGAAACAGTAGCTCCATATTGAAGCATAGTACCCATTGGACTATTTCCATCAATATTAGCATTTTCTCTTTTTGCATCTTCTTCATTAGCACTCTTAAGTCCTAAATTTTCTAATGATTTTAAGAATTTATGAGTCTTTTTATCATCAAAGAAACTTTGACGTGATTGATTTCTTCTTTCACGATATTCAGAGAAAGATTTATATACATCTTCATATCCTTTTTTAGAAAGTTCATCTTCAATCATATCTTGAACTTCTTCAATTTTAAGTTTGTCATTTTCTTTAGCAAACTTTTCTATTCTTTTTAAAACACCTTGATATACTTTTTGTACATCTTGTGAAGAATATTTTTTTTCTTTTTCTGATTCATCATCATCTACTTCAACACTATCGAATCCCTTTTTTATAGCTAAAGCGATTTTTTTCTCATCAAAATCTACTTTTTTACCATTTCTTTTTATAACAGTTAGGTTTTCTAAAACATCACTTACTTCTACCATTTTGCAATACCTCATTTCTTTCTCTTTCTAATTCAATTTTAGGTACTATTTTTATAAAAAGCAATAGCAATTTTTACCACTTTTTTTGGTTAATTTTTGGAAACCATTGATACATAAAGAAACCATTAAAAAAACTTTTTTTGTTCGATTTACGTAAGTTTACAAAATTAGATTTTTGAAAAACACAAATTTAACATTTTTTTGTTTTTTTATTTTTTTAAAATTACAATTTCTTTATTTTTCAACGTTTTTATAAAATGATAAAATATATTTTTTTAAAAAATTAAAAAAATCATTTTTTGCATTTTTTAATTTTTTTGATTTTTTATCAAGCTTTATCAGTGCTTCCAAAACCACCTTTTCTAATACCTTTTGCACGATCTCCATCAACAACTAAGTACTTCATAAATACCACTTGTCCAATGATATCTCCCTTCTTAACTTCGATGTCTTTATCACTACAATTAAAGTAGGCAAAATAGAAGTGTCCATCATTATCTTCATTACCATAATAATCACTATCGATAAGTCCAACACTATTAGCCATCAGAAAGCCCTTTTTAGGCCCACTACTACGATTAAGAAGTAAATAGCACTCATCCTCTTCACAATATGCTTTTAGCCCAGTAGGTATCAAAGTAGGCTTAATACCAGGTACATATTTAGGTATTGTTATATCCTCAGCTGCTTCTACATCATATCCTGCACTATGTGCTGTCTTCCTATAAGGTAAATGAATATCTTTATCTTCATACCCCTTTACAATTTCAAATCCACGTCTTTTCATACTAAACCTCCATATATAATATCTTCTTATTATTAATTAAACTATTTTTAACATCAATAATACATTGATTACTACTACCAACATAATGCAATTTAACATCAGCAAGTTTTAATACAAACTTACCATCTATTAATACATCTATATTATTAAGTATAATATCTAAATTCTTATCTTTCTTTTTCTCTTTTATTAATTCATCCCAAGTATATCCAGTGTAACACCATATACTCTTATTTGGATATTTATTTTTAATTTCACTTACTAATTTAGCAATCTCTTCTCTATTACCAATGTACAGCGGATCTCCTCCTGATAAAGTAATACCACTACACCAATCTTGTTCTAAATCATTAAATATTTCTTTTTTTACTTCTTCATCTACAATTAATCCATCATCTGGATTCCAAGTAATAGGATTTTGACAAGCTGTACAATGATGACTACAACCACTAACCCAAAGAACTACTCTTAATCCTTCTCCATTAAGCATATCAGCATGAGTTACATTATGATATCTCACTACATTGACTTCCTTTCACTTATCTCCACCATCTTAGCATTACTAAGCATAGTATCACCATGTACTCTTGAATAAGAAAGATAACCATTCATTCTATCTATTTTAGTAAGATCACTACTACCACATTTTGGACAAACATCCATTTCTAATTCTTCATGTCCACAACTATTACAATAAGCAAGAGATAAATTAACTCCCTCATAGAATCCCATATCCATTGCTCTCTCAACTAGTGTTAGAATAGCCTTAGTATTATAACTTAAGTTATATCTAACATATTGTATTCTTCCACCTTTACATAATTCCCAAAATCTATTTTCTAAATCTTGTTTTTCTATACCATTAATATCTTCCCAAACACCACAATGAAAACTATTAGATACATATTCACGAGAAGATACACCTTCTATTACTCCATATTTCTTTCTAAACTGTTTAATTTGTAATCCACATAAATTCTCAGCAGGAGTACCATATATAGCATATAATATTTTATCTTCTTTCTTATACTCTAAAGTCTTATCATTTATATATTTTAAAACTTCATAAGCAAACTTTCCATCTTCAACAATACTCTTACCATTATATAATACTTGTAATTCATTTAAAGCAGTTATTCCATAACTTGCAGTACAACTCTTCATAATAGGTTCAATGGCATCTTCTGGATTAAGATTACCTCCATAAAATCCTCCTTGACAATAAGCAAGCGGATTAGTAGAAGCTTTTCTCTTAGCTAAATAATTATAAGTACGAATATGAATCTTACGAATCATTTCTAAATAATAATCAAGTACTTCATAAAAATCTTTTTGTTCTTCACGAGCCTTAGCAAGTATCATTGGTAAATGTAGAGAAATAGCCCCTATATTAAATCTACCAATATATACTGGTTTATCTTTATCATCAGCTGGCTCCATTCCACCCCTCTCATACCAAGGAGAAAGAAAAGCTCTACATCCCATAGGAGAAACTACTCTCTTATACTTTTTATACATCTCACATACATAACCTTCTCCAGTTAAAGATAAATAATCTGGATACATTGCTTTTTTACTACATTCTATTGCACATAAGAATAGATCTCTTAGTTTACCACCTTCACCATGTAATTTCTTATCAAATAGAAATACTAGTTTAGGAAATAATGTAGGTCTTTTAAAACCCTTCTTACCTTGCCCTTCTTTATGTACATTTAAAATAACTTCACTAATCATTTTAGCAAATTTATCAGTATCAATACCAAAAGTAAATGTAACAAAAGGATAATCTCCTCTACTACTAGATACAGTATTTAATTTATATTCAATTCCTTGATATCCTTGTTCACATTCACGAATTAGTTTTTTCCAAGCATAATCTTCTGCTTCGTCTACATATTCTTTTCCTTTAATATCTAAATATTCTTTTTTATATTTATCATATGACTTTTTAGCATACTTCTTTAATGTAGTATCAATCTCAGGAACAGTAAAGCCACCATATTGCATAGCAGTAGTATTGACAATAACATCTCCTACTACATTAAAAGCAGTTCCTAAAGTCTTTGGTTCTGTATACCAAATATTACTCATCTCAAAACCATCTTTTAAAACATTAGCCATATCAAATAAACAACAATTCATAGTATCTCTTCTAGCACTCATATCATGAATATAAATATATCCATCTTTACAAGCTTCTATCTCAGCACTAGTTAAGAAAAATTTCTTATATAATTCTTTATTTAAACTATTATATATTAAACATCGTTGCGTAGTAACTAATGCACTATCCATATTAGAACATTCTTTATCACCAATATAAGTAATTACTTGGGCATCTTTATATACTTTATCTAATATATGTACAATATCTCTTTTATAATCTCTATATTCTCTATAACTCTTCGCAACCAAAGGATTAACTAACTCTAAAGCAGCTTCCGTACAACTATGTACTTGTTCAACACTAGGATTGCTAGTTTGAGTATTTAATAAACTAAGTACTTTAGAAACAACATCGTCTTTAGCATCCTCAGTTAAGTCAACCATTACTCTTTCGGCACTAGTAGTAATGGCCTTCTTAATTCTATCAGGATCAAACTTTTCTAAATTACCATTTCTCTTAACAACATATATCTCCTTCATAATCTATTTTCCTCCTATGTTTCCAATTTTAAAATACTTTCACAAAAAAGCAGTGTTGCATTTGCAACACAAATAAAAACTTGCTATAATTAAAATGCTAGGAGGCTTCAAAATGCAAGTAAATGAAAGAATTCTTCAATTTAAAAATAATTTGTCAAACTGTGTAAATGTAAAAAACAAAACATACTACAATAATGAATTAATTGCTAACTTAAACACTAATAAAAAACAAATATATTACATAAACCACGGCAAAGCCCTAATCATGAAAAATGACATAGATGGCAATAAAAAAATGCTCAGGGATTTAAAAGAGAATGATATATTCTCTCCACTATTTTATAAAAACTTTGAAGATGAAATATATATAATAAGTAATAGTAATATTACTGAAATAGCTATAATAGACTATTCCAAAATAATTAAAGATTGTTCTCTTAATTGTCCATTTCACAATAAACTAGTTCTATCATTATACGAATTATTAATAAAAGACAATCGTGAACAAAATGAAAAAATAGAAATGATGTCAAAAAGAAATGTAAGAGAAAAAATAATAGTCTTCTTAAAACAAAGAACTAATGAAAATAATATATTTAAAGTAACCACTTCATATAAAGCTATAGCTGAATATATAAATGTAGATAGATCTAACTTTATGAGAGAATTAAATAAAATGGAAAAAGAAAACTTAATAAAAAAAGAAGGTAGAACAATCTACCTTTATATATAAAAAAAGGATACTTAGTATCCTTTTTATGAACAATTAGAATTTGAAGTAGCAGTAACATCATAAGAATTAGTAGGGCTATTATTCTTACATA
>CAMOYT010000004.1 GCA_946630315.1 uncultured Bacillota bacterium
ATTAGTAATGATGAAATGATTGATATTATTGCTTATTACTTTGTTGAAGTTGAAAATACTTTTATTTGTATTAATAGAGATAGTATTACTATTTATTTAGTAGATAGAATTGATAGTAGTAGAATTAATACTATAAAGGAGATTATTAATAATTTGAATCTTAATTTAATTATTAAATATAATTTAGATATGAGTCTTGGAATTATAAATTGTAAAGAGATAATTAGTAATAAAAATAATAAGAATGAAGCAATTGATTTTCTACTTAAGAATTAAAGAAAACTTTATGTTTTCTTTTTATTTATCAGTATTTTTGTTATAATAAATATTGGTGAAGTTTATGAAAAGAAGTGAAGTGGATAGAGAAAAACTATCTCCTATGATGCAACAATATATGGATATAAAAGATCAGTATGATGACTGTATCTTATTCTTTCGTTTGGGAGATTTTTATGAAATGTTTTTTGATGATGCAATACTTACTTCTCGTGTATTAGAACTTACCCTAACTGGTAAACAAGCTGGGCTTGATGAGCGTGTTCCGATGTGTGGTATTCCACATCATGCTTATGCTTCATATGTAAATGACTTAGTTGATAAGGGATACAAAGTAGCAATATGTGAACAGATGGAAGATCCTAAACTTACTAAAGGAATGGTTAAAAGAGAAGTTGTTCAAGTTATTACTAAAGGTACTAGACTTGATGAAGCAATTGATTCTAAAAGTAATAATTATATTGCTAATATATATGATTTTGATTATTGTTATGGAATTAGTTATATCGATGTATCTACTGGTGAAGTATATGCTTTATTAATTGATGGAGACATGGATAAAGTAATTAAAGAAGTAGTTAGAAATGGATTTAGAGAAGTTATTGTTAATGACTTATGTAATAGGGAATTAGTTGATAGGCTTAGAACTAATCATGATATATTGGTAACTATTACTAAAGATATTTTAGAAGATAATGAATATAGTTATATTTATAAAGACATAGAAGATGTTAGAATTGTAGATACATTAAAGCATTTACTTTATTATATTGTAGATACTAAGAAGGGTGATTTACATCACTTACAAAAGTGTTTAATTATTAAAAGTAGTGATATATTAGAGTTTGATATTAATACTAAGAAGAACTTAGAATTAGTTGAAACTATTAGAAATAGAGATAGACAATATAGTTTGTTATGGTTACTCGATAAATGTAAGACAGCTATGGGTAGTAGATTTTTAAAGAAGAGTATTGAAAATCCACTTACTAATAGAAAAGAGATAGAGAGAAGATATGATTATGTTACTAAATTAAGTACTGAATTTATACTTAGAGATGATTTATTAAAAGCTCTTAATAATGTTTATGATTTAGAGAGATTGGTTGGAAGAGTTACATATGGTAATTTGAATGCTAAAGATTTATTACAATTAAAAACTAGTTTAGGAGTATTGCCTGAAGTTAGTAGAATATTAAGTGAAATTAATTATGACAAAAAGATAGATACTTTTGATGAGTTATATAGTTTACTTGATAAGGCTATTTTAGAAGATGCACCTTATACATTACATGAAGGAAGATTAATAAAAGCTGGATATAATAGTGAGCTTGATGAATTAAAAAAGATTAGTAGTGGTTCTAAAGACTTTATCTTAGAAATGGAAAAAGATGAGAGAGAACGTACTGGAATTAAGAATTTGAAAGTAGGATTTAATAAAGTATTTGGTTATTATATTGAAGTTAGTAGAGGACAACTTGGATTAGTTAAAGAAGAGTATGGATATGAGAGAAAGCAAACTTTAGCTAATGCTGAAAGATTTATTACTCCTATTTTAAAAGAGAAAGAAAATATTATACTTGGAGCAGAAGAAAAAATAATTAATTTAGAATATAAATTATTTATGGATGTTAGAGAAGTTGTTAAAAGATATGTTTCTAAGCTACAAAGAACTGCTCATATTATTAGTGAAGTTGATATGTTACAGTCTTTTAGTGTTTGTTCTGATTTATATAAGTTTGTTAGGCCAGAACTTGTTAAAGATAGGATTATAAAGATGATTGATTGTAGACATCCTGTTGTTGAACAAGTTATGAAGGATAAATATATTCCAAATGACATTGTTATGGATAAGACTTGTGATGTTTTATTAATTACTGGTCCTAATATGGCTGGTAAATCTACTTATATGAGGCAATGTGCTATTACTGTTATTATGGCTCAAATTGGTTGCTTTGTACCTTGTAAGAGTTGTACTATGCCTATATTTGATAAGATATTTACTAGAATTGGTGCTAGCGATGATTTAGTAAGTGGTGAGTCTACTTTTATGATTGAGATGAAAGAAGCTAATATGGCAATTAGTGAAGCTACTGCTAATAGTTTGGTTTTATTTGATGAACTTGGACGTGGTACTGCTACTTATGATGGTATGAGTCTTGCTCAAGCTATACTTGAATATATTCATGATAAGATTAAGTGTAAAACAATGTTTTCTACACATTATCATGAATTAGTCTCTCTTGATAAGGATTTAAAAAGACTTAAAAATGTACATGTATCAGCTGTAGAAGAAAATGGTAAAATTACTTTTTTACATAAAGTTAAAAATGGAGCTGTTGATAAGAGTTATGGTATCCATGTAGCAAGTCTTGCTAAATTACCTGAAGAATTAATTAAAAGAGCAGATGATATATTAGATGTATATGAGAAGAAGAGTATTAAGAAAGAAGTATTTACTCAAACTAGTTTATTTGATATGAGTGATTTAGAACCAAAAGAAGAGAAAAATGAAATAGAAGAGAAGATTAAAGAGATTAATCCATTGGAAATGACACCGATGGAAGCGTTAACTTTTCTGTATAATTTAAAAAAAGAGATAAAAGATAAACAATAAGTATTGAAAAAAAATAACAATAATTATAAAATCTTATTATAAGGAGTGAGATGAAATGAAACAAGAAAGAAACATAGTATTAGGTATTATTTTAACAATTGTTACTTGTGGAATTTATGGAATCTATTGGTTCATAGTTTTAAGTGATGATGTAAAAGAGTACTGTGGAGATCAAGAAATGATGAGTGGAGGAATTGCCTTCTTACTTACATTAGTTACTTGCGGAATCTTTGGTGTTTATTGGTTCTATAAGTTAGGTAAAGCTATGATGGTTGCTCAAACTAATAATAACTTACCAGCTAATGACAATTCTATTCTTTACTTATTCTTAGAATTATTTGGATTAGGTATTGTTAACTATTGTTTAATTCAAAATGATCTTAATACTATTACAAGAACAAGAAATGGAGGAACAGCACAATAAAGTGCTTTTTCTTTTATGAAGAATAATTTATATATATTAATTGGAGCTCTTGTTGTATTTTTATACTTAATTTTTAGTTTTATTACAGGATTATCTATACCTTGTGCATTTCATGAGATAACTCATCTTTTATGTCCTGGATGTGGTGTTACTAGGATGTTTAAAGCATTACTTGAAGGTAATATTATTAAAGCATTTTATTATAATCAATTAATTTTTATTTCTTTACCAATATTTTTAGTATTATTTATTGATTTAGTATATTGCAATTTTAAAAATAAAAAGTGTTTATTATTAAAGATTCCTAATTCTGTATATTATGTTTATATAGTTATATTACTTGTTTTTGCAGTTGTTAGAAATATAATATAGTTGTTTTAAAATGGGGATTATTATGTTAAAATATAGGTGGTGATTTTTATGAAAAACAGAAGTGAATTGCGTGAAGTAATTATGAAAGTTATTTATCAAGTTAAAATACTTGAAGAGACAAAATTAGATTATAATTTAGATGATTTAATACATGAACAATTAGAAGTTGAAAATGACTTTGTTAGAAATAGTATTAATGGTATTTTAGAGAAACAAGATACTATTATTAAGTTAGCTAATAAATATTTAAAAGATTGGAGTATGAATCGTTTAAATAAAGTAGATCAAGCTATTCTTGAACTTGGTATTTATGAGTTAATGTATACTGATACTCCTTCTGTTGTTGCGATAAATGAAGCTATAGAACTTAGTAAAACATATAGTGATGAAGCTGTTACTAAGATGATTAATGGAGTACTTGATAAGGTTTATCATGAAGAGGTAAAAACTGATGAATGATAAGTATATTACAGTTACACAATTAACTCGTTATATTAAGTATAAGATTGATAATGATGTTAATTTAGGAGAAGTATTTTTAAAGGGTGAAATAAGTAATTTTAAGGCTCATAGTAGAGGACATTTTTATTTTACTTTAAAGGATGATAATAGTAGAATTAATGCTATTATGTTTGCTTCTGCTACACGTAATATTAAATTTGTTCCACAAGATGGAATGAAAGTAATGGTAACTGGTAAAATTTCAGTATTTGAAAGTACTGGACAATATCAAATATATGTTAATGAAATGCTAGAAGATGGTATTGGTAATTTATATATAGCTTATGAACAATTAAAAAAGAAGTTAGAATTAGAAGGATTATTTGATCCTAGTATTAAGAAAAAGATTCCTAAAATACCAAAGAGGATTGGTGTGGTTACAGCTCCAACTGGGGCGGCTATTAAAGATATAATATCTACAATCAAGAGAAGATGGCCTTTAACTGAAGTATATTTATTTCCTGCTTTAGTACAAGGTGAAGATGCTAAAGAAGATATTGTAAGACAAATTAAAAAAGCAGAAGAGTTTGATTTAGATACTTTAATTGTTGGTAGAGGTGGCGGATCTATTGAAGACTTATGGGCTTTTAATGAAGAGATAGTTGCTAGAGCAATTTATGAGTGTTCTATTCCAGTTATTAGTGCTGTTGGTCATGAAGTTGATTTTACTATTGCTGATTTTGTAGCAGATTTAAGAGCACCAACGCCAACTGGTGCTGCTGAAATGGCTGTTCCACAAATAAGTGATGTAGTTAATTATTTAAATCAATTAGATATTCGATTAAATAAAGTAATAAATAATATGGTTACTAATTATAGAGATAGATTAACTAGTATAATGAATCGAAATATTATGAAGAATCCTATGGTTATATATCAAGCTAAGGAAATGTTATTTGATAGTTTAATAGAAAGATTAAAATATAGTACTATTAATTTAGTTAATATTAAAAGTAAGAAATTAGTCGAATTAAAAAGTAGTTATATTTTAAAAAGCCCATATAAATTACTTGATAATAAAGCTAATAAGTATTTAAACTTAGTTAGTAAATTAGAAACACTTAGTCCATTACTTACACTTCAGAGAGGTTATACAATGACTAAGAAAGATGGTAAAGTAATTAGTAGTTCTAAAAAGATTAAGAAGGGTGATACAATAGAAGTTAGTTTTACTGATGGTTCTATTGATGCCCAAGTTTTATAGATTGTTATTTTAATAATAATTTTGGAGGTAGATTATGGCAGAGAAGAAAGAGAAAGAATTAAGTTTTGAAGAGAGTTTAATTAATTTGGAAGAAATAGTAAAAAAACTTGAGGTTGGAGATGTACCACTTGATGATGCTATTGATGAATTTAATAAGGCAATGAAGCTTGCCAAAGCTTGTGATGAAAAGCTAAAAAAAGCAGAAGAAGCTATTACTAAATTAGTCAAAGATAATGGTGAAATTGTTGATTTTCAAGTTGAAGAATAGTATAATAATTTTGAGTGAAAAGGAGAGGAAAGTATGTATATAGACTTAGCGGTTTTAGTAATTTTACTTGTATTAGTTATTATATTTTTTAAGAGATTTGATTCATTTGTATTTTGTATGGCAATAATTGATATTATTTTAAGAATATTATTCTTTGTTAGACAAAATATTATTGTAAAAGGATTAGAAGATGTAATTGATCAATTTTTACCTAGTAGTATTCCAGGTTTAATTGATAGATATACTAAGGGTGTTCCTAATACAATTCTTAAGTGGTTATTTGTTCTAGTAATGTGTGTTTTCTTATTCTACATTATTAGAATATTCATTAAGAAGAAAAAAATATAAGATTAAGTAATTAATCTTTTTTTTGGAGGTTTTTATGGCAAAGTTATATTTTCGTTATGGTGCAATGAACTGTGGTAAGTCGACTCATTTATTGCAAGTAGCACATAATTATGAAGAAAGAGGTATGGATATAGTATTACTTAAACCTAGTGTTGATAAGAAAGGTGATAAGAATGTTGTATCTAGATTAGGAGCAGAAAGAGAAGTAGATGCTTTAGTTGGTAAAGATGATTCTATAATGGAGATTTTAGAGAATTATTTAAAAGAAAAGAAAAAGATTAAATGCATATTAGTAGATGAGGCTCAGTTTTTAGAACCTAATCAAGTTGATGATTTATTGTTCTTTGCTACTGATTTGGATATTCCAGTTATTTGTTATGGACTTAGAACAGATTTTAAGATGAATGGTTTTCCAGGTTCTACTAGGTTGCTTGAAGTTGCTTCTTCTATTGAAGAGATGAAGACAATATGTGAATGTGGTAAGAAAGCTACTATTAATGCTAGATTTGTTAATGGTCGTCTTACTAATGAAGGAGAACAAGTAGCAATAGATGGTTTTGATAATATTACATATAAGTCTATGTGTCCTAAATGTTACTTTAAAAAGCTTAAAATCAAGAGATAGCTCTTTTAATAAGAGCTTTTTTTGTGCTATAATTTATTAAGGTGAGGATATGACAAACTGGGAAGTTAAATACAACATATTAAAAGATATATATCTAAATCAAGGTTCAATTAATAATATTCATCAAGGTGATGTTGTTACTATAGATGGAGTAGAACATAAGATTGGATCTTTTTTAAGTGATCAAAGAAAACTTTATAATAAATATTTGAAACTTAGTGATGATAAAAAAGATAAAAAAGTATTAGAACATATTAGATTATTAGAAGAGTTAGGAATAGATTGGAATCCTAAAGAAAGCGATTGGCTTAGTAAGTATAAATTATTAGTTGATTATAAAAATACTTATGGTAATTTAAATGTTCCTTATAATTATGTGATTAATGGTGTAGCACTTGGTATTTTTGTTGCGAATCAAAGAAGTATTTATCGAAAAAATATTAATAAGGATAAAGTAGATTCTAAGCTATTAGAACATTTTAAATTATTAGAAGAGTTAGGTATTATTTGGGATATTCAAGAAGTAGAGTGGAATATTAAATATAATGCTTTAAAAGATTATTATTTAGAACATGGTAATATTAATTTAGTAGATGATTTATTAATAGATTGTAATGGAAAAGACTCTTCTTTAAAGGCTTTTATACAGAGTCAAAGGTTTTTATATAGAAAATATATAAATGGTGAAATTGAAAGAGATGAAGATAGTCGATTAGTTAAGCATTTTGAATTATTAAATAGTATTGGTATGGATTGGAATCCTACTATTAATGATTGGAATAGAAAATATAATTTATTAGTTAATTATAAAAATGAATTTGGTAATATTAATATTCCTTTTAGTTATAGTGTTATTGTAGATGGAGAAGTAATTAATCTCGGGAGTTTTTTAATAGATCAAAGAGAAATATATAGAAAAAATAAAAATACTAGTGATAGTTTATTACTTGAGAGATTTAGATTATTAGAAGATTTAGGTATTGTATGGGAACCACTTGATGAGTATTGGAATACTAGATTTGAATTAATTAAAAAATATAAAGATGAATATGGTGATTGCAATATCGGTACTAATTATGTTTGCTATTTGGATGGAGAAGAAATACAATTAGGTAAGTTTTTAAGTAAACAAAGAGAGCTTTATAAGAAACATAAGAAGAATAGTTTTAATAATACTGATTCTAAAGTAATGGAACATTTTAAATTATTAGAAGATATTGGAGTAAGTTTTGATCCTAGTCGTGATGAATGGTTAAGACAATATAATTATTTTCTTTCTTATTACAATGAATTTGGTAATTTAAATATTCCTATTAGTTATAAAAAAGAAATAGATGGAAAAATTATAAATATTGGTCAAATGTTTAGAAATCAAAAAGAGGCTTTAAGTAAGAAAAAAGAAGAAATACTTGCTGGTACTGCTTCACTTGAAATTATGAATAGATATTATTTAATGAAAGATATTGGTTTTAGTTTTTCTAATAGTCTTGATTATATTTATTATGATTGTGGAGATGGAGAGAAGAAATATACTAAGAAGAGTTTAAGTAAGAAATTAGGAATTAATACTCGACTTTTTAGTAAGTATTTAGCTAGATTTAATGGTAATGTATTAAAGACTGTTAAAGTATGTCAGATGATTAAGAAATTAAAGAAAAAAGATAATACTACTTTAAATGATTTTTTATTAGAATTTGAGATAAATGAAGATACTTTAAAGAGTTATTTGGATAAGAGTGGAGCAAAGAAGAGTAATAGAAGTAGTGAAGTAGTTATGTATAAAGACGGTGTTTCTTTAAGAAAGTTTTGTATTGATAATGGATATAACTATGGAGTTGTCTTAAGAGCTCTTAGATTAAAGCAAAATGATTTAGTTAATGAGGACTTAGAAAGTTTAATAAATAGAGTAATTAGTGATTATAGATTTAATGGACAAAATAAACCTAGTACTTGGATTTATAGTAAGTATGGTAATCAATTATTACTTAAACATTTTTTAACTTCATTAGAATTAGATAGTGATAGTGTACTAAGAGATATGACTCATAATTCTATTAGTTTAGAAGAGGCTATTAGGAATAATTGTTTTAAACGAGTAAATAACAGAAAATATGATTATTTAGAAGAATTATATTATTTAGTTTGTGAGAAATTTGATAAATTAAATCATGATCCTAATATTAATTCTGAGATAGCAATAGCATCAATATCTGAGTATATTGAAAGTAAAATTAAAGAATATGGGCTTACTTTTTATGAGTATGAAGTTATTATTAAGTCTTTATTTAAATATGTTGAGACAATTAATAAATATCATATATTTGATGTTGGATTTGAAAAAGATGAGGATAAGAAACAAGAAAAGATTAGAAAATATGTATTAGATGATGAGGAGATAGAAGAGAGCTTTTATATACCTTTAGAATTTTCTGATAAAGTATTAATTGGAAGAGATAGTGAGTTATATAAACGTAGAATGGTTTTAAAAGACTTAGTCCATATTTGGGATAATTTATTGGAAGATGAGAAGATGAATTATATTATGAAGTATAATATTACTGATGAAGAAGTTAGATTTATTACAAATACTCGTGAAAGTATTAATACTTATACAAAAAAATAAGAGACTTAGTCTCTTTTTTTTAGTAGTATTCTTCTGATATTATTTTGTAATTATAATTATTAAGAATGTTTAGATCTTCTTTTTTTAGATAGAAGAGATATTTTACTGATAAGTCATATTCTTTATTAATTATTACTTGATCTTTTAATAAATAATCTAATTCTTTTTGTTTTTCATATTCTGTTTCTAATTCTATTTTGTAACCTTTTTCTACTTCTTTTAACTCGGCATTATTAATAGCTTCTTTTACTGATTTTGAATATGCTCTTACAAGTCCTCCGGCACCTAATTTTATACCGCCAAAGTATCTTATAGTAACAGCTAAAACATTTATTAATTCTTCTTTTTCTAATACATTTAACATTGGCATTCCAGCAGTACCACCTGGTTCTTTATCATCACTTGATTTTTGATAGTTATCTAGTCTTAATGCATAAGTATAGTGCGTTGCTTTTGGATATTTTATTTTTAACTCTTCTATTATGTCTTTTATATCTGGATTATCTATTTTTATTAATTCTGTAATGAACTTAGAATTTTTAATTTCTATTTGATTTGATGAGTTTTTTGTAATAGTTTTCATAATATCACCAAGTTTATTATAACATATTAAATTATTTATGGAATTTCTTTATAAATTATATTATAATGTTATTGTCGAGGTGGTTAGATGATATTTAAGAAAAAAGATAATGATAAGGTCGATGTAGAAAGTTTAAATAATATACTTTTTACAGGCAAGAAAATAATGAAAATTGGTTATTTCATGGCTGTTGTATGTTTGGTTTTACTTGCGACTTATTTAATTAAAGAATGGAAGATTCTTAATTTTATTGGAACTTTCTTAGTAGTTATTTCTCCAATATTTATAGGTTTAATAATTGCTTGGTTATTTGATCCGTTAGTTGATTGGTTTGAGAAAAGAGTTCCTAGAGTAGTTGGTTGTATAATTGTATATTTGATTATACTTGGTGGTATATTCTTATTTTTCTATTTATTAGCACCTAACTTTGTTGGACAAGTAAAAGATTTTGCTTCTACTGTTCCTGATATATTAAAAGAGATTGTTAAATTTAGTAATGGATTTATAGATGGTTTAGAGAAAACATTTAATTATGATTTGAGTGATGTTAAGAAACAAATATTTGCTTCTCTTACTGATTTTGGAATTTCATTTACTACTAATTTGCCAACTCATATTATGAATATTGGTAAAGCTTTAGTAAGTGGTATTATTAATTTTGGACTTGGTTTAATGATTGGTTTTTATATGTTATATGATTATGATAGGTTTAATAAATCTATTCATAAGTTATTACCAAAGTCTTGGAAGAAGAATTTTAATGAATTAACTTATAGATTAAATTCCAGTTTAAGAAATTATGTATCAGGTGTATTCTTAGTAATGTTACTTGTATTCTTAACTCAAAGTATTGGTCTTACTTTAGCTGGTATGGAAGCTCCATTGTTGTTTGCTATGTTTTGTGCAGTGACTGATATTATTCCTTATTTTGGACCATATATTGGTGCAATTCCGGCAATAATTGTTGGATTTACTATTAGTCCTATTACTGGAGTATGCTGTATTATTTCAATTATTATAGTTCAATTACTTGAGAATAATTTCTATCAACCACTTATTATGGGACATACTATGAAATTACATCCAGTTACTATTATGTTGGGATTATTAGTATTTGAACATTTCTTTGGAATACTTGGTATGATTATTGCAACTCCTGTTATTGCTTGTATTAAAGTTATTCTTACATTTATTGATGAAAAATTAGATATAACTGGTATGGTATCTGGTGAAGATAAAGATGAAAAAGATAAGGATAAAAAGAATGACAAGAAAGACGAAGATAATGAATTTACTTTAATTGACGATGAAACGGGAATTATGGAGAAGATTAATGATTAAATTAATCTTCTTTTATTTACTTTTATTAGTAAAATTGATAAAATAGTTATATATTAATGGACTGTGATTGAAGACTAGTACTATGATGATATTATTAAGAGAGTTCTTGGTTGGTGAAAAAGAATTAATTAGTTATAGGAAGCTACTTTAAGAGTCTATCGGGAGACCGTTATCTATAATTAAGACCAATGTAGGATGGTACCGGATTTATTTCCTCCTATAGTGGTCTTTTATTTGGAGAAAAAGGAGTAAAAATTATGAAAATATTTGTTATTGGTGGTAAAGCAAAGTGTGGTAAAAATACGTTTGGAGAATTCTTAAGAGAGGAATTAAAAGATTATGGTTATAAGCCTTGTGTTATGCATATAACTGGTCCTTTATATGAGTATGCTCGTAATTATTTTGATTGGAATGGTAATTATGATGAAAAACCTCGTGAATTTTTACAAAAAATGGGTTTTGAAATTATTAGGAATAAGCTTGGTAAAAAACACTTCTTATTAGATAGATTATATGAGGATATTAATATTCTAAGTAATTTCTTTGATACTTTTATTATTACTGATGCTAGGTTGATTGAAGAGTTTGAAGATATTAAGAAAAATTATGGTGATGTAGTAAATATTAAGTTAGAAAGAGATAATTATGATCCAGAGCTTACTGATGAGGAAGCTAAACATATTACTGAGCATGAGATTGATACTTATGAAGGATTCGATTATATAATTAAGAATCGTAGTTTAAAAGATTTAAAACGTAGTGCATTAGAAGTTGTTAGAGATGAAGAGAATTATGAGGGATCAGCTGTAACAATATCATAGGAGGGTTTTATGAGTTTAGTTATTGGAATAGATGGACCTGCTGGAAGTGGAAAAGGTACTATTACTAAGATAATTGCTGATAAGTTAGGTTTGGTAAATATTGATACAGGTGCAATGTATAGATGTGTTGCACTTGCTTCTATTAGAAATAATTTAAAAGTAGATGATGCGGAAGAAATTATTAAATTAGCTAAGAATATTAAAATTAGTTTTGATAAAGAAGGACATGTATTCTTAGATGGTGAAGATGTTTCTACATTAATTCGTGAAAAAGATGTATCTAGTATAGTTAGTCCTATTTCTTCTATAGTTGAAGTTAGAGAAGAGATGGTAAATCAACAAAGAAAGTTAGCTGAAGGTTTAGATGTAATTATGGAAGGTAGAGATATAACTACTGTTGTATTTCCTAATGCCGATTACAAGTTTTACTTAGATGCAAGTGTTGAAGAACGAGCGATGAGAAGGTTTAAGCAAAACCAAGAAGCAGGAATAGATATGAGTTATGATGAAATCTTAGATAATATTAAGAAGAGAGATTATAACGATATGCATAAAGAAGTTGGTTCTTTAATGAGAACTGATGATCAAATATATATAGATTCGACACATTTAAGTATCGAAGAAGTTGCAGATGAAATATTAAAACATATTAAGGAGAGATAATTATGAAATATATGAGTCATGATGACATTAGAAATACATGGTTTAAGTACTTTACAGAACATGGCCATAAAATTTATGAAAGTGCACCTTTAGTACCTATTAATGATGATAGCTTACTATGGATTAATGCTGGTGTTACTCCATTAAAAAAATACTTTGATGGATCTGAGACACCTGATTCTAGAAGAATAGTTAATATTCAAAAATGTATTCGTACAAATGATATTGAAAATGTAGGTATTACTAAAAGACATCAAACTTTCTTTGAAATGATGGGTAACTTTTCTGTAGGAGATTATTTTAAGAATGAAGCTATTGAATTTGCTTTTGATATTCTTACTAATGAAGAGTATTTTGGTATAGATAAAGAGTTACTTTATGTTACTGTTTATACAGATGATGATGATGCTTTCAACAGATGGGTTGAAGTTGGTATGATACCTAGTCATATTGTTAGATTAGAAGAAAATTTCTGGGAAATTGGAGAAGGACCTTGTGGACCTGATTCTGAAATTTTCTTTGATAGAGGAGAAAAATATGATCCTAATGGAGATGCTTTAGATAAATTTAAGGCAGATGAAGATCAAGAAAGATATGTCGAGATTTGGAATAATGTATTTAGTCAATTTAATAGTGAAGAAGGTAAGTCTAGAAAAGAATATAAGGAATTACCTCATAAGAATATAGATACAGGTGCTGGGTTAGAGAGATGGTGCTGTATATTCCAAGATGTTGATTCTAATTTTGAGACTGATTTATTCAAACCAATTATTAAACATATAGAAGAGTTAGTTGGTAGTGAATATGTTGGTCAAAAAGAATATAAAATTATTGCAGATCACATAAGAGCAATTACTTTTGCTTTAGCAGATGGTGCTTGTTTTGAGAATGTAGGACGTGGATATGTACTTAGAAGACTACTTCGTAGAAGTGTTAGATTTGGTAAGACTTTGGGTCTTGATAAACCTTTTATGTATAAAGTAGTTAGTGATGTTGTTGATGTTATGAAGGATGCTTATCCATACTTAGTTGAGAAAAGAGCAGAAGTTGAAGCTTTAGTACTTGATGAAGAAAAATTATTCTTAAAGACTTTGGAAGCTGGAGAAAAGAGATTAAAAGAATTAGTTGAACAATCTCCTAATAATTATATTAGTGGAGAAGAAGCTTTTAAATTATATGATACTTATGGATTCCCATTTGAATTGACTGAAGAATATTTAGCTGATTTAGGATTTAAGGTTGACAGAGAAGAATTTAATAAGTATATGGAAGCTCAAAAAGAGTTAGCAAGAGCTAATATTAAGAATACTACTAAGATGGCTTCACAAAAACAAGTACTTATGGACTTTAAAGAAGAAAGTCAATTTGTATATGGTTTGTATAGAGTAAAGAGTGAAATTATTGGAATATTCTCTAAGGATGAAGAAGTAGATATTATTGATCATGATACTTATATAGCAGCTAAGAGAACTTGTTTCTATGCTGAGTCTGGTGGACAAGTTAGCGATACTGGTATGATTATTGGTAAAAACTTTAAAGCTCGTGTTGTAGATGTGTTTAAGGGCCCTAATGGTCAACATATTCATAAAGTAAGACTACTTGATGGTGTTATTAGAAAAGGCGATGAGTGTGAACTTATTATTGATAAAGATAGACGTAAGAGAATTGAATGTAATCACTCTAGTGTTCATATTCTTCAATATAGTTTGCAACAAGTTGTTTCTAATACTATTAAACAAGCTGGTAGTTATGTAGATGATGAAAAACTTAGATTTGATTTTACTTATTCTGGTAAAATGACAGATGAGAAGTTAATTGAAGTTGAGAATTTTATGAATGATATGATTGGCGAAGAATTAATTGTATCTACTGAAGTATTACCAATTGATAAAGCTCGTGAAATGGGTGCTATGGCATTATTTAGCGAAAAGTATGGTGACATGGTTCGTGTTGTTAAAATTGGTAAAAGTATAGAATTATGTGGTGGTACTCATGCTACTAATACTAAAGATATTGGAAGAGCTGCTATTACATTATGTGAGTCTAAAGGAAGTAATGTATATAGAATAGAAGCTGTAACTGGTAGTAAAGTAGAAGATAGTTTATTACAAGCTGTTAAACCATATAATGATGAGATGATTAAACTTTTAATGAAAGCTCGTGAAATACTTGATGAAGCTCGTGAAGTTGGACTTGTTTTATCATTTGATGTAGATATTTCTAATGATAAACCTACTAGTTATAAAGATATTGTTTATAATCGTAATGAACTTCAATATGTTCATCATGAAGTAAAAGAGTTAGAGAAAAAATACTTTAGTATGAGAGAAAAACAAACTCTTGATAATTTAGATATTTATCGTGAGTCTTGTAAAGAATATGGTAATGTTATTGCATGTATTATGGAACTTAAAAATAAAGATATTAATCTACTAAAAAGTATTGCTGATAGTTTAGTTAATGAAATGGGTGAAGGATTAGTATTCTTTGCTAATGTTAAAGATGATAATTCAGTTAATTTTATTTGTCGTAGTACATGTTTTGCTAATGCTGGTTTACTTGTTAAAGATGCTAGTGTTTCATCTGGAGGTAATGGAGGAGGAAGTCCTACATTTGCTCAAGGTGGAGGAAAGAATACAGACTCTTTAGAAGCTATTTTTAAGCATATAGAGAAAGTTTTAACTAGTGAATAGTTATTTAATTGAAGGAACTGATTTCGGCGCTCTAAGTGCCGAAATTAAGTCTATAATTAAGTC
Source organism: uncultured Bacillota bacterium (assembly GCA_946630315.1). Classification (GTDB taxonomy): domain Bacteria; phylum Bacillota_I; class Bacilli_A; order RF39; family UBA660; genus UBA3789. The sequence continues at coordinate 15,423 of CAMOYT010000004.1, forward strand.
TAATAAGTTTGATGAAGCTTCTATTAGTTATTATGATATGGAAGTAGACTTATTGGATAAAGTGTTAGAAGACTTAGATACTTATAGTTTTTTAAGTGATAAGAAAGTTATTATTATTAAGAATATGGATAAGATTAGTATTGATAATAATAAAAATTATTTAGATCATTTTTATAAATACTTGGAAAATCCTAGTAGTGATAATTTACTAATTATTTCTGGTTCTAAGTTTAATAATACTTTAAAGGTTACTAAAGAGTTAAAGAAGTATTGTAAATATACTGAAATTAGTTTAGATGTATATAAATATACTGAGAATTTATTAAAAGATTATACTGTAGATAAAAATACGATTAGATTAATTGTTGAATATTCTTTAAATGATATTTCTAAAATAGAAAATGATTGTCATAAATTGATGGATTATTGTTTTGATTCTAAAGTTATTAATAGAGAAGATGTTTTAGAATTAGTATCACAAAAGTTAGGTGATTCTAAAGATTTAACTTTTTCGTTTATTAGATCTCTTGGAGAAAGAGACAAGAGTGAATCATTAAAAAAGTATAAGGAATTGCTTGAATATAATATCGAGCCTTTAGCACTTATAGGATTAGTAGCATCACAAATTAGAATTATTTATCAAGTTAAGAGTTTAGAAAAAAATAATTTAAGTGATAAAGAGATTGCTGATATGTTGGGTGAAAAGAGTGATTATCGAATTAAAAAGACTCGTGAGGTTACTAGATATTATAGTGAAAGTGAATTATTAAAATTAATGATAGATTTATCTGATATTGATTTAAAATGTAAAAGTAGTGATGTTGATCCTAATTATTTAATTGAAGTATTTTTATTAAATTTATAAAAGAAAAAAGCCATTTAGGCTTTTTCTTTTTCTAGTTTTTTATAATCTACTTTTCCAACTAATGTTTTAGGAAGTGATTTTCTAAATTCATAATATTTGGGTATCATATAATGGGCTAGTTTTATTTTTAAATATTCTTTTATCTCTTTTTCTATTTTAGATGTTGGTTCTAAGCCTTCTTTTAGAACTATGAAGGCTTTTCCTACTTGTATTTTATATTTATCTGGTAGGCCTATAACACAAGATGTTACTATGTTTGGATGTTCATTTAATACTTCTTCAATATGTGATGGGTAGACATTATATCCACTTGTTATTATCATTCGTTTTAGTCTTTGAACAAAGAACAATACTCCTTGTTCATTTAAATAACCCATATCTCCAGTATGAACCCATATATTTCCTTTATCATCTTTTTCTAGAACATCATTTGTTTCTTTTTCATTATTTAAATAACCCATCATTACTGTTGGTCCGGATATTAATATTTCTCCTGTTTCTCCGAATGGTAATTCTTCTTTAGTATTAATATCAATTATTTTGACTTTATTACTTGGTAATGGTATTCCGACACTACCTGGGAGGTCTGATCCTAGTGCTCCAAAGATGACTCCTCCTGATGTTTCTGTCATACCATATCCTTGAATGATATGATGTTTTGAATTATGTTCTCTTAAGAATTTATTTACTAATTTATTCTTATCTTTTGATAAAGAGTCTCCACCTGAGACTATATATTTAACATTAGATAGATCAATATTTTGCATATGCTTGTTCTTTAACATTGCTTCAAAAAGAGTAGGGACACCAGGTATTACTGTTGGATGATATTTTGTTATTAATTTATCAAACCTAGTAGCATCAAATTTAGGTACCATTATTACTGTTTCTCCAGTTGAGATTGGAAAGTGAAGACATTCTACTAAACCAAAACAATGAAACATTGGTAATATTGATAAGAAGGAATCACTATCATTTAATTCAGGTAGGGCAATTTTAGCTTGGTTAACGACAACATTTATATTTCCATTTGAAAGTAATATATGTTTTGGAGTACCAGTTGTTCCTCCTGAATGTAGTATTGTTGCGACATCATCTTTTGTTCTATGAACTAAGACATCTGTATCATATTGTTTTCCTTTTTCTAAGAAATTATGCCAAGAGATATATCTTTCATTACTTTTTGGTATTTTTACTTTTCTATCTTCTAATAGATAATAACCAATCTTTAATGGATTTGGCATTGAGTCTCTTGGAGATACAATTATAGTTTTATATAAATTAGTTTCTTTAATAATATTATCTACTTTGTTATAGGCAATATTGATTGTTAGTAATACAACACTATTTGTTGCGATTAAGGTTTGCTTTATTTCTTCTTCAGAACTTAGGGGATGGATCATATTAGCAATTGCTCCTATTTTTGAAGTTGCATATAACATAATAACAGCTTCAGGAGTGTTTGCCATACAAATAGATACAACATCATCTTTTCTTACTCCTTGCGATCTTAATGCTTTAGCGCATAAATCTATATCATTAAATAGTTCTTTATATGTTATTTTTCTATTAAAATAATTAATAGCAATATTATTCATATTACTTAAATTAGATTTATATATAAACTCATATAATGACATATCTGGTATTTGTACTTCTCTTTTATCTTTTGGATAAAACTTTAACCAAGGATATTTCTCTGTTATTTTTAATTTCTTTTTAATAGTATCTATAATACTCATAAATTTGCTCCTTTTTTAAACATTTGTTGAATATTTATCTATTTCATTATATAATTTAGATATAATTAAATTCAATAAGCAATTTGGATTGTATTGTTAAATATTAAACAGATTAGTATTAAATTGTATAGGAGGATATATGGATAGAAGAATTAAATATACTAAAGGTGTTATTAAAGATACATTTTTAAATTTATTAGAAGAGAAAGATATTAGTAATATTACTGTTACTGAAGTATGTAAGATTGCTGATATAAACCGAGCTACATTTTATAGATATTATGATGATTGCTATGACTTACTTAAGAAGATACAAGATGAATTTATGGAAGAATTGACTAATTCATCACCTATGATTAATTTGCCAGATGAGTCTGTTTATGATTTTACATATGGTGTTTTAAAAGTGTTTGAGAATAATAAGAAATTAATTACTTTACTTTTTAATACTAATAATAATATTTATTTTTTGAATGAAGTATTAGAATATTGCTATAATAAATGTGTTTTAAAGTGGAGTAGTTTGTTTCCAGATTATAATAAAAATATGATTGAATATCAAACAGTATTTATCTTTAATGGAGCTCTTGGAGTGATTAATTATTGGATTAAGAATGATTTTTTGGAGGATGCTAGTTTTATTGCTAAAATGATTGAAGATACAACTATTGATGGAGTAAATAAATATATTACAACTAAAAAAAGTAGTTAATTACTACTTTTTTTTATTTGTTCTAAGCGATCATATATTTCTTTTATATTTTTTTCATAACCAATTGTTTTTGGTTCATAATATTTTCTATTTTTAATTTTATCTGGAAGGTATTGTTGTACTACATAAGCACCTGGATAATCATGAGGATATTTATATGTAGTTGAATCTGTTTTTATATGAGGTGGTAGGTTTCCTGTATTTCCTTTTTCAATATCTTCGATTGCTTTATCGAATGCTACATGAGCTGTATTTGATTTAGGAGATAGTGCCATTTCTGTAATAATTGTACCTATTGGAATTCTTGCTTCTGGTAGACCAACTCTTTCAGCAGCATTTATTGCAGCATCTAATCTTGGACCAATAGCAGGATTAGCTAGACCTATATCTTCGTATGCTATTACTGATAGTCTTCTAAATAATGATTCTAAGTCTCCTTCCATTACTAGTCTTGCTGCATAATGAAGAGAGGCATCTACATCACTACCTCTAATTGATTTTTGTAATCCACTTAAAACATCATAGTGCCCATCACCGTTCTTATCACTAAAAAAGACTGGTTTATTATTAATACTTTTTATTTTTTCTTCGGTAATGGTTTTATCATCTGTAGAATAATATGCTATTTCTAATAGATTGTAGGCATATCTTAAGTCATTACCAGATAGTCTTGCTATTAATTTAATACTATTATCATCTATTTTTATTCCTTTTAAATCTTCATGTTTTATAGCCTTTTTAAGTCCTTTAATTATATCTTTTTCTTCTAATTCTTGAAGTTCAAATAATTGACATCTTGATCTTATAGCTGGGTTAATAGCATGGTATGGATTAGATGTTGTCATTCCAATTAGTGTTATTAATCCACTTTCTAATTGTGGCAATAAAACATCTTGTTTATCTTTATTTAATCTATGTATTTCATCCATTATTAAAACAATACCATCATACATTTTAGCTTCTTCTATTACTATATCTAAGTCTTTTTTAGTATTTACTGTGGCATTTAAGAATCTATATCTTATTCCTAGTTCATTTACAATAGCATTAGCAATTGAAGTTTTTCCAATACCAGGTTTTCCATATAAGATCATAGAAAATAGTTTTTTATTTTTTACTAAGTTTGTTAATACTTTTCCTTTACCGATTAAGTGAGTTTGCCCAATAACTTCAGAAAGATTAGTTGGTGCTAGTTTAATCGCAAGAGGTTTATTCATAAATATCACCTAATAATATTATAACTATAATTATGGTTTTTTGACAATAATTAGCTTTTATGGTATAATTAGAGTACTTTTTGGAGGTTGTGTTATGAATAATTTATATTTATTACGAAGAGATAGAGTTAATCATACACTTGTAGTACGGTAGAAATATCAGATACAAGTGGTTTTATGTTGCTTGTATCTTGTAATAAATATTTAAATTATTATGTATAAATATTAGATCTAGATGCAAGCATCTAGATTTTTTTATTGGGAGGAGTAAATATGAAGAAAGAAATAATTAATCTAACAAAGAAATTAATGAGTTTTAAAACTTATAAAGATAATAAAAATGAATTTAAAAAATTATTTAATTATATAAAGAAAAAATATAATAATTTAGTTATTGTAGAAAAAGAAATAAAGGGAAATATTTGTTTAATACTTAGTAATTATGATACTAAGACATTTGACGTAGTATTTTGTTGTCATGTAGATGTAGTTTATAGTAAAGACTTTATAGTTAGTGAGGATAATACTAATATCTATGGTAGAGGTAGTATTGATATGAAAGGTGGAGTTGCTTGTTCAATAGAAGCTTTAAATAATTATAAAGGTAAAAAGAAAATAGGAGTAATTCTTACAAGTGATGAAGAAATAGATGGATATTGTTGTGAGAAGCTATTAGAAGAATATAGTAGTAGTCTTGCGATTATACCAGATGGTGGAAAGAATTTTGCTTTAATTAAAGAAGAAAAAGGATTATTGCAATTGGAATTAGAATTAAAAACTAAGAGTAGTCATGCAAGTCAACCATGGAATGGTGTAAATGCTATTGATGAGTTATATAAAGTATATTTAGAATTATTAAATATATATCCATTACCTAAAGATAGTAATGATTATATTACTAGTATTAATTTAGGAAAAATAATTGGAGGTAATAGTTTTAATAGTGTAGCAGATAATTGCTTAATGTATTTAGATATTAGATATACTAGTGATACTAATAAGGATGAAATTATTAATAATATTTATAAAATAAATAGTATTGTTACTATTAATGTAATATTAGAAAGTAATATTTTTAAATGTGATATTAATAATAAAATGATTATTAAATATATTGATATATGTAAGAATGAACTTAATAGAGATATTGATATTATTGGCTGTGAATCTAGTAGTGATGCAGTATATTTTAGTAATAAAAATATTCCAACTATTATTATGAATCCAGTTGGTGACTTTCCTCATGGTGATTTAGAATATGTTAATAAAGAAAGCTTAATTAATTTATATAATATTTATCATAAGTTTTTGGAGAGTTTAGATGATTAGTTTAGGTTTTTTAGAGAGTTTAGATAAGTATGAATTAAATAGATTAAAATATGGATTAATTAAGAAAGATAAAAGTGAATTAAAAATATGGGAAAAGTTAGATAATGGTTGCTATATAGGTACTATGGGATATAGTGAAGATAATATTAAGGTGTTATTTGATTTATTACAAAGTTTTAGTGAACAATATGGAGAAGAAATAGACTATGAAGCTGCTAAAGAAGAATTACAATTATATCAAGATAGAGGTAAATTATTTATCTATTTTAATGAAGAAATGAAGCCTATTAGTATGAATGGTGTTATTTATAATGAAGATAATATATCAGTAGATTTTATTAAAAAAGATGGTAATAAGCCAAGTAATTTATATTTTTATGGATTAAGTACTTTAAAGGAATATAGAGGATTAGGTGCCTGCAATCACTTAGTAGATTTTGCTATTAAATATGCATATTATAATGACTTTGATTTAGTATATGCTAGAACTGATTTAGTTAATTCTAATTCTGAAGGTATTATGAAAAAACATGGTATGGATATATGTACATTTAATGATAGTATTATTGCTGAATGGGTTGATGTTACTGATGATCAAGGAGATTATAGATTACATTTATGGAGACCTTTAAAAAGAAATATTATGTGTTTTCCTAAAAAAGATGCGATTTTTGCTGATATGGATAGGAAAATTGATAATAATAAGGTTATAAAAAAGACTGTTGCTTAAGTCTTTTTTTATTTATTTTTGCATGTTTTTTTGATAAAATAGTTATAGATTAGAAAGGATTGATTAGATGTTAATATTGGATAATATTGTTTCAGTATGTTCAGATCCAGCACTTGGTATGACTTTATCTGTATTTAAGAGAATTATTAATATTGTACAAATAGTTGGTCCAATTCTTTTTATGTTGGCACTTGCATATAATTTTTTTCAATTAATGATGAATCCTGAAGAGAAAAAATTAGTTAAGAAATGTTTTAATTCTTTATGGGGTGCTTTATTAATATTTGGTATTACGGTTTTTGTTAATCTAACTATGAGTATGTTGGATTCTGATTTTACACTTAGTTCTTGCTGGAATAATGTTGTTGTGACAAATACAAGATCTAGTTATATATCTCCTAATGGAGAAAAAGGAAAAAAGATTTTTATTAATCCATCTGATTATGAAAAAGGTGATGAGAAAAAGACTGATGATGATACTTTTAGTGGTGAAGCAATAGATGGTACTGCTAAAAGAGCAGGGGATGTTGTGTGGGATCCTTCTAATGTTACTATTAAAAGTAATATAACTAGTGCTCAACTTGTTAAAGTATTAAATGCTCATGGTGGAAATGCTAAAAACTTTATTCCATATGCAACTGGATTAGTTACTGCAGAGAACAAATATAGTGTTAATGTTTTTTTCTTGCTTGGAGTTGAAGCATTAGAATCTGGTTGGGTTACATCTAGTATTGCTAAGAGTTGTAATAACTTAGGTGGTGTTTGCCAAAGTAGTAATCATCCTTCTAATGGATGTGGTTCTAATAGTAATTGTAGTTTTGCATATTTCTCATCAGTAAATGATTTTGTTGATTATCATGCTTCAATGTTACATACTAATTATCTTACACCTGGTGGGTCTTATTATCATGGTACTAGTCCTTCTGCTGTTGTTACTAATTATTGTCCAGGATGTAGTGAATGGCCTAGTGCTGTAATTAGTATTGCTAATGGATTGTTTAAATATGTATCACAAGTTATTTAGGAGGTATTATGAAGAAGGTATTAATAATTACTGCAGTATCTTTAATAGTCTTTGTTTTAGTAGTAGTATTACTTAATTCAATGTCTGGTGAGAGTAATACAAAGAAGATAAAAGATTATGTTAAGGAACAAGGATATAGTGATTCTAATGATAGTTTATTTTATCAAAAAATAGTTTCTAATAATACTTTAGATGACTATTATAAAGATGTAGATAATCATACAGATAGTGTTTATCAAGAATATTATTTTAGTAAGGATAGTTATTCTTTTATTGAATTAAAAATGGTTTTTAAAAATGAAGTAAATCAAGTATTTAATGTAACTAGTGATTTTACAAATAATAAGATTTCATATAATTTTGAAATTAGTCGTGATAATGCATCTATTATTTTAGATGGAGATTATGTTGCTGGTAATGTTAGCTGTAATATTAATAGTGTAAAAAATCTAAGTACTAATAAAGTAAATGATTATTGTACTATAGCTAAAAATTATATGAATGAATTTATTGATGAGCAAAATAATTTATTAAGTAATGATGAATTTAGTAAAGCAATAAGTCAAGTAAATGGAGTTGTTGTTGATGACTAGTATTGATAGTGCAATTAAAGATTTTATAAATTATTGTGTATTTGAAAAAGGTTTAAGTGATAAGACTAAGGAAAGTTATACTAATGATTTAGATGTATATAAAGAGTTTTTAAAAGGTAAACATGTAGTTAATGTAGAACAAATAAAAGATAGTCATATTAAAGAGTTTTTAAAAGAAAGAAATGAAGATGCTACTAGTACTATTGCTCATAATCTTACTGTAATTAAGAATTTTCATAGTTATTTACTTAGAGAACATATACTTGATAAAGATGTTTCTGAGTTTATAGATAGACCTAAATTAAGAAAAAGTCTTCCTAAGACTTTATCTGTTGAAGATATAGATAAATTACTTGATATTGAATTAAATACAGCGTTTGACTATCGAAACAAAGCTATGTTAGAATTGATGTACGGTTGTGGATTAAGAGTTAGTGAATTAATCAATATTGAGTTAAATGATGTAGATATGTATAATTGTTTAATTAGAGTATCTGGTAAGGGTAGTAAGGAAAGAGATATTCCAGTTGGTGAGTATGCTATACATTATTTAGAATTATATTTAGATAAAAGAAGTGAATTAATTAAAAATAATTATAATGATCCTAAATTATTTTTAAATAATCATGGAAAAGCTATGACTAGACAAGGTTTTTTTAAGAATTTAAAGAAATTGTTGGAAGAAAAAGGACTTAATCCAAATGTTAGTCCTCATACTTTAAGACATAGTTTTGCAACTCATTTGATAAATAGAGGCGCTGATCTGAGAAGTATACAAGAGATGCTTGGTCATGCTGATATATCTACAACTAAGATTTATACTAAAGTAAGTGATGAAAAAGTAATAGAAGATTATTATGAATATCATATGAGAAGTCATAAATAATTACAGTACTTTTTACTTATTATATTATTAATATTATTTATATATAATTTAATTCTTATCTTATAAGATAAGTAATTGGAGGCTATTATGAGATTTAAAAGAGTATTTTTGATGGTTTTAGATTCATTAGGAGTAGGGGAAACTGTTGATGCTATTAACTTTGGTGATAATGGTGCTAATACATTGGGACATGTTAATGATACATGTAATTTATTTGTACCGAATTTAGCAAAAATTGGTTTTTTAGATACTCTTACTATGAGTGATAGAGTTGGAGTAGATGCGTATTATACTATTGCTAGTCCTATTAATGCTGGTAAGGATACTTTAAATGGACATTATGAAATGGTAGGAATAAAAAATGATGTACCATTTAAGACATTTAATCAAGGTTTTGTATATGATGTTTTATCTGGAATTGAAGATATTACTGGTAGAAGTGTTATTGGAAATAAATGTTGTCAAAATGATAGTATTATTCAAGAACTTGGTGAAAGACAAAGAAATTATGGTTCTTTGATTATATATACTTCAGCTGATTCTGATCTACAAGTAGCAGCTCATGAAGATTCTATTCCTATTGCTACTTTATATCAATATTGTGAAAAGATTAGAGCTTTTACATTAAAAGAAGATTATAAGATTGGTAGGGTAATTGCTCGTCCATTTACTGGTACACCTGGAAAGTATAGATTTTTAAGTAATTCTAGACGAGATTATACTGTTAAACCTCCTAAAAGAAGTGTTTTAAATGACTTAATTGATGGTGGTTATGAAGTAATTGGTATTGGTAAGATTAATGATATTTTTGATGGGGAAGGTATTTCTAAGAAAATTAAAGCAGTAGATAATTCTGAAGGTATTAATAAGTTAACTGATATAATGGATAAAGATTTTACTGGATTGTGTATGGTTAATTTAGCTGACTTTGATAGTTTATATGGTCATAATAGAGATGTAGATGGTTATGCTAAAGCTATTGAAGAATTAGATGTAGATATACCTATTATCTTAAATAAGCTTGAATTAGATGATTTACTAATTATTACTGCTGATCATGGTAATGATCCTACATTTAAAGGAAATGATCATACAAGAGAAAATGTTCCAGTAATTATTTATTCAAGGAGTTTTAAGGAACCTAAGAGATTGGAACAATTTAAGACTTTTGCTAATATAGGAGCAACAATTGCCGATAATTTTGAATTAAATAAACCAGAAATTGGTGAAAGTATTTTAGATAAATTGATTTAGATAATAAAAGTAGGGGAGAGGTCCCCTACTTTTTTGATGTAATAATTTAGTATTTATAGTTTTTTTAATTAAAGTAATAATACTATATGTGTATGTATATATATCCTTATATTATATATAATAATGATATATGTACGTGTATATATCTTTATTATAAATATAAATAATGATATATGTGTGAATGTAGAAAAGTTTACTAGAATGAATCGAGATAGGCAATTGTCTTACTTAGAGTAGTTAAATTGCTTAGAATTCACTCTTACGCGTATATATCCTTATTAATATATATAAAAAGGATAATAATATAACCTTATTAAATATATAATAAGGTTATTAAAAATATTCATTATTAAATTTAAATTTGAAAATTTTATTTTAAATAATTTTTATTTGTTTATTTAATTTATATAGACTTAGAAGTTATTAATATAATTGTATATTTATAATTACAGAGTAGTATTTAAACCTAATAATATCAATGGTTTTGATATAGAAGTTAACATAATATCAATTATAGGAAGTTAGTCTTCTTTGCCTAACTATATATATTATAACATTATTTATTATTTTGTTCCATAGATTCTATCTCCGGCATCACCAAGGCCTGGAATGATATATTTATTTTCATTTAATTTCTCATCTATATGAGCACAATATATTTTTACATCTTTATACTTCTCTGTGATTCTTTTTAATCCTTCAGGAGCAGCAATTATACAGATAAATTTAATCTTTTTAACTCCATTTTTCTTTAATAATTCTATTGCATCTAATCCTGATCCTCCTGTTGCAAGCATGGGATCTAATATTATTACTTCTCGTTTATCTATATTTTTTGGTACTTTATAAAAATAATTAACTGGTTCAAATGTTTCTTCATTACGATACATTCCAATATGACCAATTTTGGCATTTGGTATTACTCTAATTACACCATCTAACATTCCCATACCAGCTCTTAATATTGGGACAAAGGCATATTTATCTTCATCTAATTTACCTGTTTTTATTTTCTTTAAGGGAGTTTCTACCTCTACCCTCTTTAGTTTTGCATCTCTCATGGCTTCAAAACATAGAAACATTCCTATTTCACTTATTAATTCTCTAAATTCTTTGGTAGAGGTGTTCTTATCTCTTAATATTGCTAATTTATGTTCTATTAATGGGTGATTTAATTCAAATACATTATCCATTCTATTTACCTCTTTTCTTATTATTTTTTAATTCTTTTTGTATTTCTTTTAAGATATCTTCTTTTAATTCTACTGTTAATTCTTCTTTAACTTCTTTTTTTAATTTATTTATTTCTTTTCTATTATCTTCTATTTTTACAGCGATTGGTTCTTCTTTATTTGTAATACATAGATTTAAGATAATACCTACAATGCTTGCTAGTGACATACCTGATATAGTTATTGATAAGTCTTTTGTTATTATTGCTACTGCGGCTCCTCCTAAACCTAGTACTAACATTGTACTTGCTACTACTATATTTTTTGATTCTTCAAAGTTTACTTGGTTTTTTATTAATACTTTTAAACCATTTACGGCTATAAAGCCATATAGAAGCAATGATACGCCTCCAAGTACTGGATCAGGTATTGTTCCTATTAAAGCTGTAAATTTGCCTAAGAAACCGATTATAATAGCAAATACGGCAGCTAATCCGATTACTTTTACACTAGCAACTCTTGTCATTCCTACTACTGCAGTATTTTCTCCATATGTAGTATTTGCTGGCCCTCCTAAGAAGCCTGCTACAAATGTTGCAATACCATCTCCTAATAGGGTTCTGTCTAATCCTGGATCTTTTAATAGATTTTTATTAATTATATTACTTAATGAAGTATGATCGCCAATATGTTCACATAATGTAACTAGGGCAACTGGAGCTATTGTTATTATGGCTGCAAAATTTAGATTATAGTCTTTAAATGGTATTTTAAAGTTTGGAATACTAAACCAACTTGCTTCTATTACTGGTTTAAAGTCTACTAATCCTAACATACAAGACATGATATAACCTGATATTATTCCGATTAAGAATGGAATGATTTTAAAGAAGCCTTTTGCTTTTGTCATTGCTATGGCAGTTACTAGGAATGATACTAGTGCTACTACTAATACTTGCCATTTAAATGGTGTACCATCAGCTAGACCAATTTGTGATATAGCATTAGGTGCTAAGCCTAAACCAATTATCATGATCATAGGTCCTATTACTATTGGTGGTAGGAGTTTATCTATCCAACCTTTACCTATTATTTTTACGATGATTGCTACTACGATATAGATTAATCCAACAGTCATTATACCTGTCATAGCTCCAGCTATTCCTGCTTTGGTATAAGCTGCTGCAACTGGTACTATAAAAGCAAATGAACTTCCTAAATATACTGGTGATTTTGCTTTAGTACATAATATATAAATTAATGTACCTATTCCTGATGCTACTAAAGCTACTGGAATTGATAATACTTCAGCACCAGCAGCTTTGTTTACTAAAATTGGAACTAATATTGTTGCTCCAAACATGGCAAATAAATGTTGAAATGCAAGTACTATACTTTTTCCTATTGGTGGCCATTCATTTATGCCATAAGTCATTTCTTTTTCTTTCATAAATCCTCCTTTTAGGTTAAATAATTATAAAAAAAGAAGGGCCATTAAATAATGACTCTTCTAAATAGAAAAAATAGAATTAGAAAGTAAACCATCTATAGTAGTAGCTCTATTTAATGGTAATATTTTCATAATTCTATTTTGCTTCATAATTATTTTCACCTTCTTTATAAGAATATATTATTCTTATAAAAATTGCAAGTGTTTTTTTATACTTTTCTTGATTGAATTTCTGCCATCTTATCAAAGACATCTTTAGCATTATCTTCATTTATTTCAGTGTATCCTAATTCTTTTAGAGCTTGGATTTTTACTGTATTTAATTCTTGAGTACGAGAAAGCTTTTCTTCTTTCTTTTGTTCAATACTTTGTACAAAACGTTTATGAGCTTCTCCTAATTTAGATTTAGATGCTCCTCCATTATTATATAAAGTCATTGCACTAAAGATTAAACTCTCAAATATCATTTGACGATCTTTATTAAAGGCAAATTCTAATGGATCAGTAAAACCTAAAGATTTGGTCATATATGCTAATATATATTTAATTTCATCTGTTGTTTCCATAGATTGTAAAAAGTGAAATAAATAAAGATATGTAGTATATGTTTCTTTAGTCTTATCTTGTGATAATTTCTCTTTTAATAAGTTTATAATATCAGATAATAATTCTTGTTCTTTTTTATTAAAACCTTTTAAATCTGCTAAAACTTCTTTATTTGATGAATCTTTTACTCCTTCATTAAGTCTATTTTCAACATCCATGATATAATCACCAGTGATTTTTATATCGTTTAATTCTTTTATTTCTTCTATATTTAGTAAGCTTAGTAATTTAGCAGCTTTCTCTTTTGGCCAATTATTTAAGTCTTCTATTGCTAAATAATTATATAGCATTTGACGTGATACTCCTAAATATTTAGCTAAACGCACCTTACTTATTCCTAGTTCTGTTAGTACATTATTTAAATCTTTCATTGTTTTACCCTCCTAATATAATTTTAGATTTTTTGGTGTAAATAGTCAAGTGTAAATTGACATTTTTTTAAAGAAAAAGTTTTACATTATATTTTTCTTTTATTCTGTCTTGTAGTATAATACCATTTTTATTACTATTTGGTACTACAGAACCATAATGTGTTGGATAAACATTTTTTGGTTTTATGGCATCAATTGCTTCTATTGCTTCTTCTACATTCATTGTATATATTCCACCACATGGAATAAATAGGTTATCACATTTAATATTATTCATCTCTTCTATATAATCACTATCTCCTACTATATATGATGTTTCATTATTGATATTTATTATATATCCTACCCAATTATTTTCTTTTGGATGAAATTGTTTATTAATATTATAAGCTCTTACTGTTTTAAATGATATATCTTCTAATTGATATTCTTTATTTGGTTCTACCAATAATATATTATCTTTGTTTATAGACAGATTTAATAAATCATTTAAACAATTAGTTGGTGCTATTACTATGGTGTTATTTGTTATTATTTTTGTAATATCTTCAGGTGATAAATGATCATAATGTGAATGAGTAATAAATATATATTTAGCGTCAGTGTATTCAGTTAATTTATATGGATCTATATAGATATTTTCATTTAATTGTATAGAGTTTTGATAATTTATATTTATTTTCATATAATACCTCCTTAAATATTATATCTTAGAATTTTACTTTTTTCATTAATTATTATATAATTAATTTAGAGGTGAATGACATGAGTGATAAAATTATTAAAATAGTAGCAATTATTATGCTTGTAGCAATGTTGATTGGGGTTTTGAGCGTATTTATGTATATATAAAAAGAAGGAATTTCCTTCTTTTATTTTTTTATGTAACCTTCTATTTCTGGAGTTACTTCATTAATAATTGGAGTAATATTATATTTATTAATAATATCGTTTAATCTTTTAGTATCTTTGGCAAAGAATAACATTATTAACCCCCCTATTCTATCAGCAGTGTATTGGTCTAATACTTGTCTATCTGCTTCATCAATATTGTATTTTCTTTGGATATCTTGAATAGGTCCATAACCATATAGATAATTAGTTAATGATTTGGCAATTTGTTCAATGTTTTTATCTTTGTCACTTATATGTACTTTAGTCCAAATTTGCATAATATCACTTCACTTTATGGTTATTTATATTAACATAAAATAATAAAAAAAGAAAGTAGACATCTACCTTCTTTTTGCTGTTTCTTCTTTTTCTAATCTATCTATTTTTCTTTTTAAGATTAATTCATGAGTTTTAGCAATTAAAAGTCCACTACCACAAGCTATTAGACCTCCTGCTATGGCAACTGGAAAGCTATGAGTAGAACTCATCATTCCAACAGCAAACATTCCAGATACACCTGGTATTGCTGCCATTCTTTTTAATAATTTATTATATTTTTCTTTTAGCTTATTTATTTTTTGCTCGTTCATTGATAATGTGTTTTTACCTTTACTTATTGATTTTTCTGGTGTTTCTTTTATTTCTATATTCATAGTATTCTCCTTTATTTTAAGAATGGATTATGACTTTTTTCGTATTCTAGAGTTGTTTCTTCATTATGTCCTGGAAATAGATTTATTTTGTCATCATATGTTAGTATTTTCTTAATACTTTCTTGCATTTCTTCATTACTTCCACCAGGTAGGTCTGTCCTTCCAATAGATTCTTTAAATATGAAGTCTCCTACAAACATTACATTATCTTCTTTGAAATAGAATGTTACTGAGTCCTTTGAATGTCCTGGGGTATAGATACATTCAAAGGTAAAGTCTCCTACAGTATATTCTTTTTCTTCTAAATTACTCTTTTTAAATATTTTAATACTTTTCTTTGTTAAAAAGTTTCTTAATGCTCCTATATGATCAAAGTGTGAATGAGTAATTAGTACTGCTAATATTTTGTTATCTCCTATTTCTTGTTTTATTTTAGGAAAATCATCACCTGGATCTATTACTAAGCAAGTATTATTTTTTATTAGTACATAACAGTTTTCATCTAAAAATCCTGTTACTATTTTTTTGATTTCCATTGTCTCACCTATTTCTAATATTTTGGAGTAAATTCTCTTGATACATATACATAGTTATAATTAGTATCTAGTTTAAATGTATAAGTATAAGTACCATTTTCTAAGTAATCTGGAACTGTTTGAGTATCTGTTCCTTTATATTGTACTTCTTCAGTTAATATTATGGCATTATTTCTACTTATAGCTTTTGTTAATTTCTTAGTTGCTTTAAATGATGTTGGAATGTTTTCTTTGCATGATCCTTGAACGTATTCACCACGTTCTTCAATGTATTGATAGCCACCTAAACATTTATTTCCTAATTGTATATTTCCATTTGGAACTGTTGTATTTGCTCCAAAAAGTTTTTTATATTCTCTTTCAAATGTTTCTACTTTAAATGCATATGGATGAAAATCTTTTGATGTTGGACATGTATATAATTGCATTGCTGTATTATCAAAATAGTTACAATTTGAATCATAAAAATCTGATGTTGGTATTTGACGATAAGTTAAATATCTTTTTAGCTCATCATCAAAGTCCATATGTGCTAAATCTTCTCTGATTGTTGTTTTTACTTTATTATATAAATCTCTAACTATTGTAGAGTTTAGATCTAATTCTTTTTCTTTATCAAATGTAGATACTGGAGTACATTCAAATTCTAGTTTTTGTACTTTTGATTTAGTATCTAAGTATTGGTATACATTTAATCCAATTAATATAAGTATTAGTAAGATTATAAAGAAAGGACTTTTCTTCTTTGGTGGGGCTGCATCAACTGCTTGAGCAGTGACATTATTTGCAGGAGCTTCTGTTGCTTTCTCATCGACTTGTTCTTTTTGTTCTTCTACTGCTGTTTGTGTTGGTGCAGGTGGAGCTGCATTTACAGCTGCAGCCTGATTATTTGTACTAGCATTAATTGGTTCTGCTTGCGGTGGCGCAATAACTACATTAGCTCCTAAACTAGGTTGAGCTGGTGCAGTAACAGCAGGAGCAACAGCTGGTGTTGGAGTTGCTTGAGTTATAACTGGAGTTGATTGCACAGTTGATGATGTAATTACTGGCTGAACTGCTTGAGCAGGTTGAACTGGTTGTGTTGGTTGTGCAGGTACTACAGTTGGATTAGTTGTATTACTTGTTGGTTGATTATTATTTGTTACCCCATTCATTCTTATCACCTATCTTACTATCTTAAATTGTAATATAAAATCGTGAAATTGACAAGTATTTGAACTCTTTTTTCATAATAAAAAAGTGCCTTGGCACTTTTATATTTCTATTTCACTATTGTCTTTATTAAGAATAATTGTTTTAGTTTTACAATCTAGATATTTTTCTACTAAAGAGCTTAATTCTTCTTGGGCTTCTTTTAGTTTTCCATCTAATACGTTTTCTATTACAAGAACACAATCTTTTGTCTCATTAGTTAATTTTGTTATATCTGATTCACGATAATTGAAATTACGACATAGTACATTATTTCCTGATTTATATACTATTTCATTTTCATTTACTATTTCTTTTTCTGTACTTCCTAATTCTACAAATTCTTCTGTTCCTTTAGCATATGTTAATTCAATATCTTCATGTATTTTAGATAAGTCTTCTCCTCCGACTGGTAGTTCATATTTTAGAGATATCATATTATAAATATCTACTATTGGATTAATATTAGGTATTTCTTTGCCATTTACTGTTCTTCTTATTAAGGCTTCTATTGATGATCTTGCCTTCTTTTCTCCAAAGCTTTTATATATTTCTCTCCATTTACTTATTATTTCATATTCGGCTAAAGTAATATTACTAAATTTATCCTTTATTGATTGTTTTACTTGATTAAATTCATTAGTTATATCTATTTCTTTGTTATTATTTAATCCATGACAGACAATTATTCCTATTTCTAAGTTTTTATAATTATTAAATAATTCTTTATTTACTTTAAATTTCATTTTACTTCCTTTCTATAGGTAGTAAATTTATTTCCCACGACCAATAAATGTTCCATCACTGGCTTTAGAATATCCGAACATGGCTTGGGATTTTTTACCACCTTGTTTTAAGCCATCTTCTTTAGCTTGCCGTAGCCAAATCACTACTACTTTTTTTAGTTCTTCTACTTCTTCTGGTTTCATTAATTTAAATTCAGTTAATTCTTCAAAATAATCTTCTCTATTTAAATATCTTTGAATAGTACTTGTTGGTATTTTAATTCTTTTTGATATTTCATTTATATTATTAGATGTTGGTAATTCTCTTAAGATTTGTTTAAGTTTTTTTAATATTTCTAGTTTTTGTTCTAAACTTACCATTTTTCATCACCAAGCATATTATATAATAAAAATTAGATATTGTAAATCTTAGTAATTAGTGTTAAAATAAATTTGTTCTTATAAATGGCCTGTTGGTGAAGTGGCTTAACACACTGCCCTCTCAAGGCAGCATTCACGGATTCGAATTCCGTACAGGCTACCAATTGATTTTAGAAGACTTAGTCTTCTTTTTTTTATACAAAAAAAAGACAGTTTTTACTGTCTTTTCATATTTTCTTTTGCTACTGTAAGCATTAATTTAATTCTATTTACTTGATTTGTATGAGATGCACCAGGATCATAGTCTATTGCAACTATATTAGCTTCTGGATATAGTTTTCTTATCTTTTTAATTACTGCTTTTCCTACGATGTGATTTGGAAGACAAGCAAATGGTTGAACACAAACAATATTTTTAATATCATCTTTTATTAATTCAATCATTTCTCCTGTTAGGAACCATCCTTCTCCTGTTTGATTTCCTGTTGAGATTATTCCTTCAACATTTTTAGCTAATTCTTGTATTTTTACTGGTTTTCTAAATCTAGTATTTTCTATTTCTTTAGAATATGTTTTTTCATATAAATCAATAAATTTTACTGCTTCTTTATAGATTGTTTTTGTTATTACACTAGTTTTTAGTAAGTTTGCTTTTATTACTGAGTTATAGGCACAATATTTAACAAAGCCCATTAAATCTGGTTGAGTTACTTCTGCTCCTTCTTTTTCTAATTTTTCTATTAAATGGTCATTTCCATATGCATGATATTTAATTAAGATTTCTCCAACTATTCCGACTTTTGGTCTTTCTTTATAATTTACTTCTATATTATTAAAAGCTTTAATTATATTTTTTATATTCTTTTTATATTCTCTTATATGACCATTTTGAAGGCTTTCATAACAGATTTTTTGCCACATATTGTATAATTCTTGAGCTGAACCTTTTTTCTTTTCATATGGACGTGTAGCAAGTAATAATTTCATTAATAAGTCTCCGTATGTTACTGCTTGTAGGGCTTTATTTGCAAAACTTAATGTTACTTTAAAAGCTTGCTCTTTTTCTAAACCACTTAGGTTAAATGATAAGATTGATACTTTTTCAAGTCCTGCATCTTTTAAAGCTTTTCTTATTAGTCCGATGTAGTTTGTTGCTCTACAACCTCCACCTGTTTGAGTGATTATTACACTTGTATTATCTAAGTCATATTTACCACTTTTTAGAGCATGAATTAATTGACCTACTACGATTATTGCAGGATAGCAGGCATCATTATTTACATATTTTAATCCTGTTTCAGTTGTTTCATCATTAGTTTCTCTTAGATATACTGCGTTATACCCTTCACTTCTTAACACTGCTTCTAGAAGTGGCATATGTGCAGGTGACATATCTGGGAATAATAATGTATGTTTTCTATCGGCTTCTTTAAAGTAGTTTTTATAATAATTATATGGTTTATAATTCTCTTCTTTTGCTCTTTTGTTCATTGATGCTATTAATGATCTTATACGTATTTTAGCAGCTCCTAAGTTGTTTATTTCGTCTATTTTAATAGTTGTATATAGTTTGTTATTGCTGCGTAGTATTTCTTCTGTTTGGTCAGTTACTATTGCGTCTAATCCACAACCAAATGAATTTAAATTTACTAATTCGACATTATCTAAGTGAGATACTACATCTGCTGCATGATAGACACGAGAGTGATATGTCCATTGATTTACTACTCTTAAATTGCTTTCTAATTTAGATAAATGACAAATTGAGTCTTCTGTTAGAATTGCTAGGCCTAATGAATTAATCATTGTATCTATTCCATGATTTACTTCTTTATCTAAATGATATGGTCTTCCTGCTAAACATATTGCTTTTTCATTATGATCTTTAATATATTTTAAGAATTCTTCTCCTTTTTTACGAACTTCTTCTTTAAATTTAGCTTGTTCTTTAAAGGCCTTTTTAATTGCTTTTTCTACTTCACTTTTTGTAAAATTATATTCTTTAAATTCAGGTAATTCCATTATTCTTTTTAACAAAGCTTTTTCATTCATTGGTAAGAATGGATTTAAATATTTAATATTTTCTTTTTCTAACTCTTCAACATTTAGTTTTATGGCTTCAGAGTAACTTTGTACTATTGGACAATTGTATGTATTGTCTTGATTTGAGAATTCTTTTTGTTCATACATAATACAAGGATAAAATATTGTTTTTATACCTTTTTGTATTAGATTAATTATATGTCCATGTACTAATTTTGCTGGGTAGCAAACTGATTCACTTGGCATTGATTCTATTCCTAATTCATATAAGCTTCTATTGGAATGATCTGATAGTACTACTTCAAAACCTAATTCTGTTAAGAATGTATGCCATAATGGATAATTTTCATACATGTTTAATACTCTAGGTATTCCTATCTTTCCACGTGGAGCATCTTTTAAGGATTCATAATTAAATAATCTATCATATTTCCAAGAATACATATTTGGTAATGTATTTATACTTCCATTATTTCCACTACCTCTTTCACATCTATTTCCTGATATAAATGATTTTTTATTAAAGAAGTTTATAGTTAGTGCACAGTGGTTTTCACAGCCTTGGCAACGTGAATGTGTTGTTTTAACTTTTAAATCTAGTATTTCTTGTTTTGTTAGAATACTTGAAGTTGATTCTTCTTCATATTGTTTATAGTTATTTAAGGCAATTAGTGCTACTCCGTATGCTCCCATTAGTCCTGCTATATCTGGTCTAATTACTTCTTTTTCTGTTATATTTTCGAAGGCTTTTAGAATAGCATCATTTAAGAAAGTTCCACCTTGTACTACTATTTTTTTACCTAGTGTATCAAAACTTCTTATTTTCATTACTTTTTGTAGAGCATTTCTTACTACTGAGTATGAAAGTCCAGCAAATATATCTCCGAGAGGTCTTCCTTCTTTTTGAGTTTGTTTAATTTTAGAATTCATAAATACTGTACAACGTGAACCTAAATCAATTGGATGTTTTGATTCTAAGGCAAAACTAACAAATTCTTCTATTGAAATATTTAGAGATTTTGCTAGTGTTTCTATGAATGAACCACATCCTGATGAGCAAGCTTCATTAAGCATAATTGATGATACAGCTCCATCTTTAATCTTAATATATTTCATGTCTTGTCCACCAATATCAATGATAGATTCAACACCAGGTAGGAAGTAATTAGCTGCTTCAAAATGAGCCATAGTCTCTATTTCAGATATATCTAAGTTAAAGGCTGTTTTTACTAATAATTCTCCATATCCAGTTGAGCCAGATGAGCGTATTACTACTCCTTCTGGTAGCTTATCATATAAATCTAATAACATATTTTTAACTGTATCTACTGGTGTTCCTTTATTACCTTTATAATTTTCATATAAGATATTACCTTTATTATCAATTGCGACTACTTTGGCAGTTGTTGATCCTGCATCTATTCCAATAAAGATATCTCCTTTATAAGAAGATAAGTCTTTTCTTTTTACTGTTGCTTTTGAATGTCTCTTTTGAAATTCATTAAATTCTTTTTTTGTCTTAAATAGTGGTGCTAAATCAGTTGATTCTGATTCAGTAAATGTTTTTAATTTTTCTATTCTATTTTTTAATTGACGAATTGTTAAAACTTCTTTTTTATCTTTATCTAATATTGCTCCTATACAGACGAATAATCTTGCATCTTCTGGTGTTATTACTTCATCTTCTTTTAGATTTAATGTTTTGATAAAGCGCTCCTTTAACATACTTAGATAGTTTAGTGGACCACCTAAGAAGATGACATTACCTTTGATTGGTTTACCACAGGCAAGACCAGAGATTGTTTGATTTACTACTGCTTGCATAATAGATAGAGCTATATCTTCTTTTCTTGCGCCTTCATTAAGTAATGGTTGAATATCAGTTTTGGCAAATACTCCACATCTAGATGCAATAGGATATATTTGAGTACCATTTTTAGCTAAATCATTTAGTCCTTCTGTTGTTGTGTTTAGAAGGACAGCCATTTGGTCTAGGAAGGCTCCGGTTCCACCTGCACAAGAGCCATTCATTCTTTGTTCTATTGTTGTATCAAAATAGATAATTTTGGCATCTTCTCCACCTAATTCAATGGCAACATCAGTAGTTGGAGCATACTCTTTAATAGCATTTTTACAAGCTATAACTTCTTGTACAAAACCAACATTTATGTATTTTGCTAAAGCTATTGCTCCACTACCTGTCATTGTAATTGTAAAATCATAATTATTATATTTTTCTATTACTTCATTAAATAAATCAATTATAGTTTTTTTAGTATCTGAAAAGTGTCTACGGTATTCTCCATATAACATTTTATTGTTTTTATCCATTACTACTAATTTTACGGTAGTTGAACCTATGTCTACTCCTATGTTTAATACTTTTTTCATTTATTCACCTACTTCTAATTATTTTATAATTCAAATTGTGAATTATATAAATCGGCATAAAAACCTTTTTTATTCATTAACTCTGTATGAGTTCCTTGCTCTACAATATTTCCTTCTTTCATGACTAATATTAAGTCTGCATTCTTAATTGTAGATAGTCTATGAGCAATAATAAAACTTGTTTTTCCTTCAGTTAATTTATCCATTGCTTTTTGAACTAGTTCTTCGGTACGTGTATCTACGTTTGATGTTGCTTCATCTAAGATTAGGAATGGAGCATCTTCAAGCATACCACGTGCTATTGTTATTAACTGTTTTTGTCCTAATGAGATATTATTGTTATCTCCTACTTCAGATGATAATCCTTTAGGAAGTGTTTTTATAAAGTGATCTATTCCTACAGTTTTACATACTTCCCATATTCTTTCATCTGATACATTTTTTCTATTAAATTTTATATTATCTCTTATTGTTCCATCAAATAACCATGTATCTTGTAAAACCATAACAAATAAATCATGAATGTTTTCTCTTTTTAATTGTTTTATTGATTTTCCATCTATTAAGATGTCTCCATCATTTATTTCATAGAACTTCATTAGTAAGTTTACCATAGTTGTTTTTCCTGCTCCTGTTGGTCCTACTATTGCAATTTTTTGACCTGATTTTACATTAGCACTGAAGTTTTTAATAATTGTTCTATCTTCATTATAACCAAATTTTACATTTTTAAATTCAACATTGCCTTTAATTTCTTTTACATTAACTTTTTCTTTTAATGATGATTCATCACTTAATTCTTTTTCATCCATAAATTCGAAGACACGCTCTGCAGCGGCGGCAATTGATTGAACTGTTGTTGCGGCTTGAGCAATTCTTGATAATGGATTAGTGAATAATCTTACATAGATCATGAAGGCTACTATGACACCAAATGATGTTTTTCCATTCATTACAAGTAGTGCTCCTACAACACAAACAGCAACGTAACCGAAGTTTCCTATGAAGTGCATTATTGGTTGCATTATTCCTGATAAGAATTGACTCTTTCTATTGCAATCATATAAGTTGTTATTAATTCTATCAAATTCCTTTAAGGCACTTTCTTCACCATTGTATGCTTTTACTACGTTATGTCCTGAGTATATTTCTTCAATATGACCATTTAATTCTCCTAGTTCTTTTTGACGTCTTACAAAGTATTTTTGTGACTTTTTAAGAAGTATAAATGATAATATGAAGCCTATAATACTTGATAATATGGCAGTTAAGGCCATTACCCAATTTGTTACAAACATCATAACTATTGATCCTAGAAATAGAGTTATGTTTGCTACTAATGATGTTATTGTATTACTCATATTAATTCCTATTGTATCAACATCGTTAGTTACTCTTGATAAAATATCTCCTGTTTCATGAGAATCAAAGTATTTTAATGGTAATTTATTTATCTTTTTACTTATATTTTTTCTTAGATTTTTAGAATAACCTATTCCAACATATGCCATTATTATTCCTTCAGCATAAGCTAATATTGAATTTAGTAAGTAAATTATACCTAATATTACAGATCTATATGTTAATTCATCTGTATCCATTTTAGGTTCAATAAAGCTTTTTATGGAGTTAGGTATTTTATCTAATTTAACTAAGGCTTTTTCATTTATAGTTTCTTTATCCATAGTTAATAAAATATCAAAATATTTTACTTGATCTTCTCTAGTTATTTCTATTTTTTTATATTTAAATGTATTGAATATTTCTAATTTTTCTTCTTGTGTTAATTCTTTATAATTTTCTATATTATTTATTTTTGTAATATTTGCATGTTTATAGATTTCTTTATTTAGTTTTTCAATGTTTTCTGTACGTGGCTTAATACCTTCAGTAATTACATCTGTTACATCTGCTAATTTATTTGGTGCTACTGTTGATAATATAGCTGCTACTATAGCAAATATTACAGCAATTACTAATAGATATTTCCATTTATTTAGATTTTTGAAAAGACGAATTAAGGTACCTTTTAAATCATTTACTTTTTCTACTTCACGTTGTGGTCTAGGCATTTTGTAATTCCTCCTCACTTAATTGAGAAAGTGCTATTTCTTTATATATAGGACAATTTTTTAGTAATTCTTTATGTGTTCCTATTCCTACACATTCTCCTTTATCTAATACTACTATTTTATCTGCATTCATAATTGTTCCAATTCTTTGGGCTACAATTAAGCAAGTAGCATTTTTAGTATATTTCTTTAACTCTTTTCTTAATGTTGAATCTGTCTTATAGTCTAGTGCTGAGAATGAATCATCAAAAATATAAATTTCTGGGTCTCTTGCGATTGCTCTAGCTATTGATAATCTTTGTTTTTGACCACCTGATATATTTGTTCCTCCACGAGCTATATGTGATTTATATGTATCATCCATTTTTTCTACAAATTCTTTTGCTTGAGCAACTTCTATTGCTTTCTTAATTTCATTTAGAGTTGCTTTTTTCTTTCCATTATCTCCATATGAGACATTTTCTTCTACTGTTCCAGTAAACATTACAGCAGTTTGAGGAATGTAACCTATTCTATTATTTAATGATTTTAGGTCATATTCTTTTACATTGATTCCATCTACTTTTACTTCTCCATCAGTTGCATCATATAATCTTGGTACTAAATTTATTAAAGTAGACTTACCACTACCAGTTGAACCGATAAAAGCTATTGTTTCTCCTCTGTTTGCTGTAAAAGATATATCTTTTAAGACATATTCATCAGCATCTGGATATTTGAAACTTACATTATTAAATTCAATTGTACCTTTTTCTTTTGTTTCTCCTTTAAAAATACCTGATTTTATATTTACTTCTTCATCTAATACTTCATTAATACGATTAGCTGATACTCTAGCTCTTGGTAATATCATAAATATCATTGTTAACATTAAGAATGACATAATTACTTGTATACCCCAAGATGAGAAGACAACCATATTAGAGAATGTTGTTAATTTATTCATCATAGTACTATTAATAATGATAATTGCACCTACTACATATATTCCTAAATGTTGGAAATGCATAACAAAATTCATAATTGGATCCATTAAAGCAAAAGTTCTTGTTACTTTTAGATGGATTTTTGTTATTTCATCGTTTACTTTATCAAATCTTGATTGTTGGAACTTTTCTGCATTAAAAGCTCTTATTACTCTTATTCCTGTGATGTTTTCTCTTGTGACTCCATTTACGTTATCAGTTAATTTTTGAATTTTAGCAAATCTTGGAGTTACTATCATTATAATTATTAAGTTTGTTACTACTATTATTACTACTCCAATTGCTGTTACCATACTTAGTTCAGCACTCTTGCCTATTATTTTCATTAATGCCCATATAGCCATAATTGGTGATTTAATTATTAATTGTAATCCCATTGCTAAAAGCATTTCTATTTGTGTTACATCGTTAGTTGTTCTTGTTATTAAACTACTTGTGTGGAATTTCTTAATTTCAGTAAGACCGAAGTCTTCAACTTTCTTAAATAGTAGTCTTCTTAGTGTTCTTGAGAATCTTGCAGATAATAGTGAGCTAAAATAACCTACTGCTATAGTACAAAATAGGCTACCAAAAGCACATGCCATCATATGAGCTCCGGCTATTAATATTTCACTCATTTTACTGCCATCTGTTTGAACTAAAATAGTGATATCACTCATATATTCTGGCATTTTAAGGTCTAAATATACAGAGAATATTACTAATAATGAAACTATTAATACTATCATGAGATCTTTTTTAGTTAGATTTTTAAATAGTTTTATCATATTTCCTCCTTATATTTTCTTTCATTTTTTCTAGTGTTAATAAAAATAAATCTATTTCTTCTTGTGATATATCTTTTAGAGCTGTTTCTTCTATACTTTTTACTTTCTTTTTACCTAAGTTGTAGCACTTTATGGCACTATCTTCTATTTCTATTACTTTAGTTCTAGTATCTATTTTTGATGCTACTCTTTTTATTAAACCATTCTTTTCCATAGTTCCTAGAACACCTGAAGTAGTTGCTCTTGTAAGATTAAGTGATTTTTCAATATCTTTTTGATAGACATCTTTGTCTCTGTTTTTAATAAGATATTTTATTATTAAATATTGTGTTGTTGAAATACTATTTGATTCATTAGTTATTAGTTCTTTTGTTATTAAACCTTGAAACTTTTTGATTTCAAATAATACTGATTTATCTTTCATTTTAACCACCATAGTCTATTATATTACTTCTATTGAAATTGTCAATTACCTAACAATTTTTTAATTAAAAAAAATAAGATGTTTCCATCTTATTAGTCTCTTCGTGTAAACATAAGTATTAATCTTACTATTTCTATTAGAGTTGATGCAACGCTTGCGACATATGTTAAGGCAGCGGCTGTTAGCATTGTTCTTCCTTGCTTATATTCTTTTTCATCTAATATATTATATTCTTTTATCTTTTTTAAAGCTCTAGATGATGCGTTAAATTCTACTGGAAGAGTTACTATTTGGAATAGTAAAATAACTAATTCAAAGATAATACCTAGCCATATTAAGTCTATTAATTGTGCAAGACAACCTATTAATATAGCTATATAACCTAGTTTTGATGCTAAATTAACAAATGGTACTAATCCATGTCTAATACGTAAGAATAAGTATCCTTTTTTATCTTGAATTGCATGTCCACATTCATGGCAAGCTACTGCAACAGCAGCAATTGATGCTTCGTGATAATTATTAGTAGATAATCTTACTGTTTTAGTTTTTGGATCATAATGATCTGATAAATATCCTTCTACTTCTTCTATTTTTACATTTTTTAAATCATTTTTATCTAACATTAATCTTGCTGCTTCTTTTCCAGTAAGATTTTTCTTATTTTTTACTTTACTATATTTACTGTAGGCTGCTTTTATATAACCTTGTGATGCTAAAACAATAATTAAAGCTATTATAGTTAATCCATATACTATAAATAAGTCCATGTTTATACCTCCTAAACAATATAAATTATATCATATTTTTGACTAAGAAAAAAGTGATATAAAAATATCACATTATTTCACATTTTATAATAATTCTTTAAAACCACTAATTAAATGAGAGTTATCAGCACATCCCATAAATACTACTACATTTCCTTTTTCTTTTAATAACTTATCAATTGTTTCTTCTTCTACCATTTCACCATTTGGTATTTTATCTATTATTAAATGAGATGATACACCTGGATAATCTTCTTGTTTTTCTCTATTTGCTGATACTTCTGTCATATATACTTTATCTGCTACTTGTAAGGCATCAATAAATTCATTTGTAAAGTCTTTGGTTCTTGAATAAGTATTTGGTCTAAATACTACTACTATTTTACTATTAGGATATTTTTGCTTTACTCCTTCTAATGTTACTTTAATTTCTGTAGGATGATGGGCATAATCATCTATAATTGTTGTGGTTCCTACTACTTCTGTTTCCATTCTTCTTTTAGCATTTACAAATGTTTCTAAGGCTCTATGTATTTGTTCATATGATAGACCTATTTCTTTACAAAAAGTTATTGCTGATGTTGCATTTGCTACCATATGTTTTCCAAATAATGGTATATCAAAATTTCCATATAATTCATTATTTATATATACATCAAAGATTGAGCCATCTTCTTTTAATTCTAGATTTTTAATTACAACATCATTATTTTCATTAAAACCATAGAATAATACTTTAGTATTATAGTTTATCTTTCTAGTTTCTTCATTATCTCCATTGGCTATTACTAATTCTTTTGTTTGATTAGCAAATATTTCAAAGGTATTTCTGATATCATCTATATCTTTGTAACATTCCATATGTTCTTTTTCAATATTTGTAATTATTGAGTAAGTTGGATGGTAGGCAGTAAAATGACGATTAAATTCATCTGATTCTACTACATAATATTCATTGTCTCTTGATACTTTTCCGTCTCCTGCTCCTATGAAGTAATTGCAACCAATTGTTTCTTCTAATATATGTCTAATCATTGAGCAAGTAGATGTCTTTCCATGAGTACCACTGACACCGATTGTTTTAAATTCTTTTATGACATCTTGCATTATTTCATTATATTTTTTTATAGTTAGACCTAGTTTTTTTACTCTTTGCATTTCTGGATGATCTTCTTTGAAAGCAACTGAATATGTTACAATCGTATCTTTATCTATTTCATGGTTATTATCATAATAAATTTTTATATTTCTATCATCTAGACCTTTTTGAGTAAATTTATAGTCTTTAGCATCATCATAACCTGATACTTCATTACCTAAATCACATAGAATTTGAGCTAATGTAGACATTCCAGTACCTTTAATTCCTATACAATAATATTTCAAGTTTATCACTTCCCTATTAATATAAATTATACTAGAATACAGTTTTCTTGTAAAGAAAGGAATAAATGATTATAATAATACTAGGAGATGATTTTATGAAGTATTTTATATTAGGTCATGCTAATCCAGATGTTGATTCTATTGTTAGTGGAATACTTATGGAAAAATTACTTAAAGATGATGTTGATAATGTTAAATTTATAATTCCTGATAAAAAAATTGATGATAATACTAGAGAAATACTTGGTAATTATGGCATTAATGTAGACGATTACTTAGGAGATATTGAAGCTGGTAAATATATCTTAGTTGATCATCATCAAGATGATAGAATTAATGAAGATGATGTTATTGCAGTATATGATCATCATCCATATGATGATAGAAGTGATATTGAATTATATTTAAATGAGGATGTATCTTCTACTGCTTCTTTAATATGTCAAAATGATGAGGCAATGTTTTCTAAAAAAGATATTGAACTTGCTGTTTTAGCTACTTATGTTGATACTGTTGCCTTTCATTCTACTAGAAGTAAGGATGATGATTATACTTGGTGTTTAAATATGATAAATAAATATAATATAGATGAAGATAAGCTTATTAATAATAGTATTACTTATACTGATTTGGAACAAGAAAATGTTGCTTTTAATGGTTTTAAAGCTTATAACTATAAAGATAAGAAAATAGAAAGTAGTTATTTACAAGTACATCATGATGAGGATATTACAAAATATGTTGATATATTAAATGATTATTTTAAAGAAAAAGACTTAGATTATTATGTATTTATAGTTCATGATATGGATGAGTTTAAAACAGTTGTATATTTATATCATGGTGGATCCATTATTAAGATGAGATACGATGAATATACTTCACGTGGTAGTACTATTATTCCTGAAGTATTTGAACTTATTGATAATGAAAATAAGAAGACTATTTAGTCTTCTTTTTTAGTATTTTATTAATATCCGATATTATTATATCTGTATTACTCTGTTGAGGACTATATATCTTAGCATTTGCTTCATATATAGTTATTAGTTTATCATCATCTACTATTATTTCTTCCATCATTTTTTCGGTATTCATTTCTCTTACTTTTTCAAATGTTTCAAAGTCATATATTTCTAATTTTGAATTAAAATATTTACCATATGAAGATGAGATTATTAAATATTTTTTGTTGTTTTCTTCATCTTCATAGAATGTTATACCTTGAACAAATCCAGTTAGTTGCAATTTTGTATAGTTTGATGTATCAATCATTCCATCATCATTTATATTATATTCTTTAATTATAGTGTTATCTTTTGTATTAAAATTACCAAGATATAGTTTATTATCATTATAAGTAATATAAGCAGCGGAACAGTTTCCAAAAATATTGTCTAATTCACTACCTACATAAATATTTTTATATTTACTCTTTGTTATTTTATGATGTCCTAGTATTTCTTCTTTATCATAGGCAGATATGGTTCCATTTGTATCTGTTATCCAGATATTTTCATGTATTGGATCATATGTTATTCCACCTACGTGTGAATATGTATCTAGTTCTTTAATTGTATATCGTTTTAATTCTTCATCTAAGATGTATATGATTGATTTATTATTATGATTACTATCATAGGCTGATATTAAATACTTATCATCTACTTTGCATAATCCTTGTAATACATAATCTTCTAAGTCATCTATATTTTGTTCTTGTTCTATAGTTGATGCAAATTCTTGCGAGGTAACTATTTTATTGCATATATTATAGGAAGATATGGTTAATATAAATATAGTTGAATATATTTTAATATTTCTTATTAATTCTTGCTTTGTAATATTAACCATCTCCTCTCATAATTATTTTATTTTTGAAAAAATGCAGCCACAGTAGTCTTGACGATATAGTCCATATTCTTTTGATAAGACTATACTTCTTTTATATCCTTCTTTTTTCTTAAAATCAGAATATAAATATGTTGGAGTATATTCATTATTTAACCTTTCCCCTATTTCATTTAACCAATCTACTCTCTTATGTGGAGATAGAGTTAGTGTTGTACAAAAATATGGATAATTTAATTCTTCGGCTATTCTTGCTGTTTCTTCTAGTCTTAAATTATAACATTTGTAGCAACGTTTTCCTCTTTCTGGTTCATTCTCTAATCCTTTAGATATTTCTAAGAATTTTTCTTTGTCATAGTTTCCTTCTATTAAATCTATTTTATATTTAGGTTTTACTATACTTATTAATTTTTTTATTTCTTCTATTCTTTTATCATATTCTTCTTTACTTGTAATATTAGGATTATAATAAAATATTGTTATTTTAAAATGATTGGCTATTCGTTCAAGTACTGCACTACTACATGGAGCGCAACAGGCATGTAATAGTAATTTAGTACCTTCTTTTATATTAGATATTTGTTCTTCCATTAGTTTATCATAATTCATAATATCACTTCCAAATCATGCTTATTATATCATATTTTTCATTATAAAAGAAGACTATTCATTATAGTCTTCTTCTACTATTTTGCAATCATATAAGATTTTATCTCCATATTTTGTATTTTGGATAGTTTTATTACACTTATATTTACTATCAACGTCACTATCATATATTAATTCATCAGTTATAGCATTATATTTACCATAGAATCCATTAGTAAAATGTACTTTAGATTCTTTAATATTTATATCTATATTATTATCTTTATAATTTTTTTCAATTAAGTATAGTTTTTCTAAATTAGTAACTAATTTATTTATAGTATTTTCATTAGCAACTATTACTATATCATTTATATTATCATTAAAATATGTTGTATGTATTTTATTGTTTTTTAAATCTTTTATAATTAAATCATAATATTCTTTATTATCTTTAGTAAAATCAGCAGTTATATATATTACTTCAATATTATCTTCTTCAGATTTATGAGTAGCTAATTTTTTAATATCTGTATTAATATTAGATTTAACTATTATTTTATTATCTTCTAAATTATTATCTATTATATATTTATAGCTATTTGTATTATAAGATTTAATTATACTATTATCTTTATAATCTAATTGTAATTGTTCTTCTTGAGTATCTTTATTATCATCTATTACTTCAATATTCTTTAATGATACTGTGCTAATTCCTATGCCAATTCCACATAATAAGATTGCTGATACAAATGTTATTACTAATAATTTAAAATTAATTTTTTTATTAAATATAAAACAAATACATAATAGTAAGAACAAGATTAATATAACAATTCCAGATATTATGGAAATAGTTATTCCTAAGAATAATATATTTGTGGTAATAAATGATAATGTAATTATTGATGCTATTACTGATGGAATAATTATTCCTACTAAACTAATAGCAATTAAAACTACTATAAATTTTATAAAAAATAAAACTACATTAGATAATACATTTAAAAATGCAAATGGCTTATCTTTTTCATCTCTAATTATTACTTTTTCTCTTTGATTTGTAAAATCTTTTTTATTATTATCTTTATTTTTTTCATCTTCTTTTTTATCTAATTCATAATAATTTAAATATCTAATTTTAAATGTATGTATAAGTATTATTACAGTAATAATAAACCATAATACATTTAGAATACCTCTTAGAATATTTTCTATTGTATTAGATATATTATTTCCTAAGAAATTAAACATACTTGATAGTATATGACTTGATATACCACATATAGTTAAACCTATTAACCATAATATAAATGCTGCTATAATCATTTCTATTACACATTTTAATCCAGTTGAAAATTTCATATGAGAAAACATATTTACTGTTCTTGTAATAAAATCTAGTAGCGAATCCCATGCTTCATTTAAACTATTTTTATTTTTTCTTAATGACTGATCTATATCTGTTATTTTATCATTAATAAGATCATCCATTGAACAATCAAATAAGTTAGCAATTTGCACTATCTTATCTGTTTCTGGGTAAGTATTATTACTTTCCCATTTCGATACACTTTGTCTAGATACATTTAGTTTTTCGGCCAATTCTTCTTGACTCATTCCATTCTTTTTTCGAAGAATGATTAATTTGTCTCCAAATTTCATATTTACACCTTCCTTTTATGCATACAATTTTACGTTAAAAAGCAGTTGCATTCTATACAGTTTAGTTGGAAATTATGTAAAGTTTTGGTTGCTTTTACTTATTTTATCATAATTTTAATAAAAAAAGACAAGTTGTTACTTGTCTTCTTTCTTTTGTTCGTTTTCTTTTTCTAATGCTTTATAATCTACTTTGTTATATAAAGTTTTTGGTAATTCTTTTCTTACTTCAAATTCTTTAGGTACTGAGTAGATTGATAATTCTTTTTTACATAGTTCTTTTAATTCTTTTCTTAGTTTGGCACTTTCTTTATATCCTGGATTTAATACTAGATAGGCTTTAGGAACGTGCATTTTATATTGATGAGGTATTCCTATTACACAACATTGTTTTACTGCTTCATGGGAGTTTAATACTCTTTCAATCATTGCTGGATAGACATTAAATCCTGATACTACAATCATTCTCTTTAATCTTTGAGTATAATAAACAATTCCGTTAGCAGCAATATATCCTAAGTCTCCTGTATGAAGATAAGTTAATCCATCTTTATGTTTCTTTAAGACATTTTTAGTTTCTTCTTCATTATTTAAATATCCCATCATTAAAGTTGGACCATTAACACAAATTTCTCCTTCTTCTCCTAATGGTAATTCTTCATTAGTTTCAGGATTTACTATTTTATATGTATTTCCTACCATTGGTATTCCAATACTACCTGGTTCATTTGTTCCTGGGAATGTATAGGCTGTTGCGGCAACTGATTCAGTCATACCATAACCTTTTAATATATTTACGTTTGCTCCATGGGTATGTAAGAAATCATTAATCTTTTGTTCTGCTTGAACAGATAAATAATCTCCACCAGATACCATATATTTTAATTGTGACATATCTAGATTATCAAATCTATGATTAGACATCATACCTTCCCATAAAGTAGGTACTCCTAGTATTACATGTGGTCGATCATTTTTCCATATCTTATAGAATCTTCCAGCATCATATTCTGGCATTAGAATTGTTTCTACTTTTAAGCATAATGGTGTATGTATACAAATACCTAGTCCAAAACCATGGAAGTTTGGAAGTACTGTTACTATTTTATCTTTTGGTCTTACATCTATTACATTTACAGCAGCTTGTTGTGCCATAGCATTAAAACTATAATTAGAAATCATTATACCTTTTGGTGTACCAGTTGTTCCTCCACTATGTAGTATTACAGCACAGCTATCTTTATCTTGATTAGCATTAAAGTTTTTATTATAACTTCTTCCACGTAACATGAAATCTTTCCATCCCATATAATCTCTATCGGTAAAACTTGGTCTTTTCATTGTTATACTTCTTGTTATTGTATAGCCTAGTGATAAAGCTAGTGGCATACTTTCTTTTGGAGATACTAGAATAGTTTTATATACTAATGTTTCTGGTATTACTTCTTTAAAGTTATCATAATCAAAGTCTACTAAGAATAGAAATCTTGATTTTGATTCTTTTAAATAGAACTTAATTTGCTCTGGACTACTTAGTGGGTGAACCATATCAGCTATAGCACCAATCTTATTAGTAGCATAGAAAGCATAAATTGCTTCTGGCATATTAGGCATACAAATAGTTACTATGTCTCCTTCTTTTACTCCATAGCTTCTTAATGCTCTAGCACATACATCAATATTTTCAAAGAATTCATTATAACTAATTCTATTTTCAAAATAGTTTAATGCAATAAAGTCTCTATCTTCTCCTACTTCATCTTTCATATAATTATAAATAGTTTTATTTGTAAATTTGATTGATCTTTCTTCTCTTGAATAGTATTCTAACCAAGGTTTGTTAGGATCTGTCTTTTTAAATAACTTAGTAAATAAATCTTTAAAAAAACGCATTGTCATCACTCCATTTATTTATTTTCACTCTACTATTATACCACAAATTTAATAAATAAAAATAAAAAGGTTCATTGAACCTATTTTATTTTATAAATGAATATTGTCTTATTAGCATTATTAGTTGAATATCCATTATATTCATTTGACATTTTAGCTAATATTTTTGCTTTATTTGAATAATTATTAATAATAGATGCATAATTTGATAATTTTTTAATGCCTTGATCATTAAATTCTTTAATACCATTTGATAAAGTATTAGCTCCATTATTTAATTCATTAGTACCTTCTTCTAAAGATAGTGCTCCTTGATATAGTTTATCTAATCCTGTTCCTAGGCTAGTTAATCCATTATCTATACTACTTGCTCCTGCTTCTACTTGGCTTAGTGTTCCTGATAGAGTTTTTGTTAAAGTTTGAATTTTAGTCGAAGATTCAGTTATTGTTCCTTTTAAAGCATTTAATCCTTCAATATTTTTATTATATAAGTAGATATTTTGGTTATTTCCATCATATAACTTTTTATAAGTTAAAAGATTAGTCATTGTTTGTTCATCAATATATCCTGCTTGTAACATAGCAGATAAAGTACTAGTTAATTCTTCTTCACTTTTTGTTATATCAAGACCACTTTTTGTGAAGTTTTCTGCAAAAGTTTTATTTAAATTTTGTAGACTTTCAATAGCTTGGTTATCTCCTGCTACTAATTTATCTACATCTTCAAATGGATTTATTGGATTACCAGATTCATCATAATATGATTTATTCATTTCTTCTATTTGACTATTTAATACTTGTAATATTTGGTTTAGAGCTCCATCTAGACTATTTGCTCCCTCTTTTAAGCTATTTACTCCAGATACTACTGTTTCTAAATTATTAGCTATTTGGGTAGATCCTTCTTTAATCTTAGTAGTACCAGATGTTAATTCATTTGAACCTGATTCAATCTTATTCATGTTTTCTTGTAATAGATTAATTGATGATGATAAGTTATCTAATTTTGATAATTTAGATATATCTATTTCTTCTAATAGTTTTGGTGTTGCAGCTACATATAGTTCTTTTTCTTCAAACTTTGTTGTTTTATATGTAATTGTAATTTTATCTAAGTCTTTTAACTCATCTATTTTTAAATTATCATACATTCCAGGTGCAGCTATGGCTGCTATTGCTGAAGTTTTACCATTATCTATTATTTCACCATTAGATACTTCTATATTGGAATTATATTTATTATTTAAAGTTGTTGCTAAAACTACAACATATGGATTATACATACCATAATTAGAATTATATGAATTATTTTGTAATAATACTTCTATTTTTATATTACCTTTTTTATTTTTTATATCTTTTACATTTACTAATTCATTATTTAAATAATAATTTGTTTTAATAGTAATTGGTTGTTCTAGAGTATTAGGTGCTTGATAATAAATATCTTTTCCTTTAGCTTCCCATGTTAATCTATTATTATTTAAAGTAAATTTTTCTTCTCCATTAATATTAGTTATTTTATTTAATAATGTATAGTCTTCATAAGATGTATTATCTAAATTAGTTAACTTAGTATTTACATTTGATTTAATTACTTTTCCATTTAAATCTAAATTTGTATAGATAGTTTCTGTTTTATTTGCTGCAAAAACTGATAGTGGACATAGTAATAATGCTATAAGTAAGAATAATTTCTTTTTCATATTATTTAGCCTCCTTTGTTTTAGTAAATTTCATTATAAATTTATCTAGTAACATTAAAATGCTTGGTAATATTAAGATTACTACTAGCATACTAATTATAGATCCTCTAGATAATAGTGTTGTTATTGAACCAATCATATCTATCTTAGTATATAAAGATACTCCTATTGTTGCAGCAAAGAAGCATAAACCAGATGTTAAGATAGATGGTACTGTTGCTGATAAAGTCTTTTGCATGGCTTTTTCTTTGTTTTTTTCTTTACTTCTTTCTTCTAAGTATTTAGTAGACATTAATATTGCATAATCTATTGTTGCACCTAATTGGATTGTTCCTACTATTATACTAGCTATAAATGGAAGCGTTGTTCCAGTATAGTATGCACAAGCCATATTTATGAAGATAGCAAATTCTATTGCTACTATTAAAATTATTGGTAACGAGAATGATTTTAAGACTAATAGCATTATGACAAATATAACAGCAATTGATGTATAATTAACTGCTTTAAAGTCATGATCTGCAATCTTTACTAAATCATTCATTAATGGACCTTCTCCTGCTAAGATAGCTTTTTTATCATAAACTTTTATTAATGCATTCATCTCTTCTATTTGTTTATTTAGTTTAGGAGATGCTATTTCATAGTCAGAATTAACTATAATTAATTTATATTTATCATTATCAATTAGATTTTTTACATCTTCTGGTAATAATTCACTTATTGTTGGATCTAGTAATTCACTTGTAGATAGAACACTACTTACTCCATCTAATTTCTTTAATTCTTTTGTTAATTCTTCTATCTTATCATTCTTAGTTTTTGAATCTAATATAATCATTTCAGTAGAGATAATATTATATTTTTCTGCTAATTTTGAATTAGATACTTGAGATGGTAAATTATTTGGAAGCGATTCATCTAATTTATAATAGACATTATAGTTACTATTACCAATATATGCTGGTATTAATAATAAGATAAATATAACTAAAATTAACTTATTATGTTTTAAAACAAATGATTGTACT
Source organism: uncultured Bacillota bacterium (assembly GCA_946630315.1). Taxonomy (GTDB): domain Bacteria; phylum Bacillota_I; class Bacilli_A; order RF39; family UBA660; genus UBA3789. Next base: position 53,327 of record CAMOYT010000004.1, read on the forward strand.
CTTTTTAATTCAGGTAATAATACTTTATGTTGATACTTATCTATTTGTTTATCAAATACTAATAATAGTGCTGGAAATATTGTCATTACACATAATAGACCACAGACTATTCCTTTAGCCATTACTATTCCTATATCTTTGCCTAGTGTTAGTTGCATTGTACATAGGGCTAAAAATCCAGCAAATGTAGTTAATGATGAACCTAGAACTGATGTAAATGTATCTTGTATTGCTAGTGCCATATTTTCTTGATTAGTGTTCTTTTTATTGTTCTTTTTAGCTTGCTGATACTTATGATATAAGAATATTGAGAAATCTGTTGTTACAGCTAGTTGAAGAATTGCTGCTATTGCTTTTGTAATATATGATATTTCTCCTAAGAAGTAATTTGTTCCCATATTATAGATTATTGCTATACCAATATTTAAAAGTAATAAGAAAGGTATTATATATGAATCTGTTGAGATTACAAGTACTATTAAGCATAAAATTACAGCAATTAAGACATAAGCTACTATTTCTTGATCAGATAGGTTTTTAGTATCTAATACCATTTGTGATAGACTATTTACGTTACTGGCATCTTCTACTATTTTATTTACTTTATCTAAGGCAACTAGTGTAGTTTCTGCTGATGTTCCATCTTTAAATGTTACTACTACTATTGTTTCATTATCATGATAAAGTTTATTTAATATTTCATCTGGTAACATATCTTTTGATATTGTTGTACCAAGTAAATCTACAATGCTTACTACTTGATTTACTCCATCTACTTTTTTTATTTTTTCTTCTAATTTTAATATTTCTTTTTCATTTCTATTATCTGTCATTATAAAAGCATATGAACCTATTCCTAAATCATCTTTTAGGATATTTTGACCTTTTATTGTTTCTATGTTATCTGGTAAATATACTAGAATATTATAATTAATCTTGGTATTTATATATCCAAAGATGCATGGTATAAGTAATAATAATCCTATGATTACTATTAATTTATTATGCTTAGTTATAAAACTAGATATTTTTTTCATAGTATTCCTCCTTTTCAAATAGTTATTTTATATCATTTCAATTAATTGTTATAGAATTTATGCTCTTAAATTGTCTAGTAACCAACTATTATGCTTTTTATGTTGTTATTTTATCATACATTTGTAGGTATATCTTTACAAATGTGTGTATTTATGAAATAATTTAATTGGGTGATGAGAATATGAAAAAGAAAGAAGATTTACGTATTGTTAAAACTAAAAAGAATTTATATGAAGGACTTTTAAAATTAATGAAAGATAAATCTTTTGAAAATATTAAAGTGTCTGAAATATGTGCTGTCGCTTTAGTTAATAGAAGTACTTTTTATGATCATTTTACTGATAAATATGAATTATTAGAGGGAATGATAAGAGATTTACAATTAGAGTTCGAAGATGAATTATCTCAATATGAGTCAGAAGAATCTGATAGAACATTTTATTTTAAATTAATTGGTTTATTATATGATCATATATTTAATAATTATGAGATTTATTCTAATGTTTTAAAAAATAATTTTAGTAGTGTTGCAAAAGATATGTTAAAGAATAAAGCTATTATTGATGTTACTAATAGAATACAAAAACTTAATTTAAATAAGAAAGCAACAGCTGAATTTATTGCTAGATTTTATGTTTCAGCAATCATTGAAGTTGGTATTATGGTAGTTGAGTCACCAAATAAAATGACAAAAGATGAGTTCTTTGATTGCTTATATGAACTTATACCTGAATCTATATTTCAAAAACTAATTAAAAATTAATTAGTTTTTTTATGTTATAATGTTATAGGTGATAAAAAATGGAAGAAGTTCTTAATTATTTTTCATATAACTCAGTTGTTATATTAACTTATTTTTTTATTAGTTTAGGAGCTTTTATTTTAAATACTATTAGTAAAGGCAAAGCTAACAAGTTACTTTTTAGTACATATAGAAGTTCTTTATTTAATCCACTTACTTATGTAAGATTATTTACTCATTGTCTTGGTCATGAAAACTGGAATCATTTTATGAATAATTTTTTAACTATTTTATTAGTTGGACCTATGCTTGAAGAAAAATATGGTAGTATTCCAATACTACAAGCTATACTAATAACTGCATTAATTACTGGTATATTTAATAGTATATTTTTTAAAAATGTATCTTTAAAGGGAGCTAGTGGTACTGTATATATGTTTATACTTTTATCTTCTTTTGTTAATATTAGTCAAGGAAAGATACCTATTACTTTAATCTTAATCTTCTTATTTTATATTGTTAGTGAGATTAGAGATGGTCTATTTAAAAAAGATAATATTTCTCATATGGGACATTTGATTGGTGCTATTAGTGGTTGTATATTTGGTTATTTTGTATTTTAAAAAGAGTATTATTCATACTCTTTTTTGTTTTCTACAAAGTCTCCTACTTTAATATATTTTTTACTTTTGTTATTTACTAGAATATCTTTAAATTTAATTATTAATGGATCAGAATTAAAGAAATCTATTCCATTATTTACTTGCATATGAATATGTGCTCCTTTTGTTCTTCCTGAATTACCTACTCTTGCGATTATTTGTCCTTGTCTTACAATATCGCCTTCTTTTACTGTGAATGAGTTTTTCTTTATGTGACAAATTGTAACATATTCATTGTTATCTGCTTTTATTATGATATAGTTACCACGTACATCTTTTGTATCTTGAGATACTCTTAAATCTGGATAAGCCTTACTATCTTTTATTCCATCTATTATTACTAGGACAAAACCATCTACTGGAGATATTATTGGCTCATTATATCCAAAATAGTTTTCATTAATATGCCCATCATCGTGATAGTATTTACCATCTATATTTTTATCAAAGTCATAAGCCCAACGTTGTCCATATATATCATAAGAATGAGAATCTTTCTTCTTATATCCACCATATGTTATATACCATTTACCTATTGTAGGAATGATATATTTATTTTTAGTCTTTTTATTAATCATTTAAGACACTTCCATCTACTTCATAACCATTAACTAGATACATACTAATACTATCTTCATAATTAATAATAGTGCATATATTTTTAGTTTGTTTATCTGTTACTATTTTCATTTCTATGCAATCATAATTATCTTTTTTTGTTATCCATTTCATAAAATTATTAAATTTTACTTCTTTTATTGTTCCATATTTATCTTTTAATATATTTGATGTTTCTACTGTATCTTTAACATTAGAAAAAGTAGTCTCAACATTTTCCATATAAGTATTATGAAATATTATAGAAAAAGATATTAATATTACTAATACTATTCCTAATATTATAAATACTTTTTTATTGTTTTTTTTCTTGTTCATAGTATCACCAACTATATTATAGCATAAGAAAAAGTAGATTACTCTACTTATATTTCTTGTTTAATTATTTTATTATATTTATCTAATAATGTTTGGTCTGTAAACATTACTTGATTATTAGTTAAATTCCATTTATCTTGATTTGTACTTAATAAATCAATAGCTTCTTCTGAGATATCTAATACTTTTATACTTTTATCTATTAGACTATTTAATTCTTTAACATCATTTTCTGGAATTCCATTAGTTCCAATTGCTAAAGATTTGTACATTTCTTCATATTTAGAAGATACATCTTTTTTAGTAATATATTCCATTATAGTTTCTTCTTCTAATAATTTATTTAAATCTTCTTTATTCTTATTGATAGATTCTTTAGTAGTCTTTATATATTCTTTACTTGCTTTAAATTCTTTACCATCATTTTTTATATTTTCTGGAGATAATAAGTTAGTTAATTGTTTATCTCCTAATAAATTAATAGTAGTGTCTAATTCAGTATATAAATCTATTATATATTCTTCTAAAGCTTCTTCTACTACTTGTCTTTTTCTGGTTGTAATTGTACCTTCCATTTCTTTTTTAATATTATCTAAGTTTACTTTATTATTGGTATAACCTATTGTTGATATTTTCTCAACTTCTTCATTTAATGCTTGCATCTCATTTTTATCTTTAATATTATTTGTTATTAAAACAATGATTGCTGTTGCGATACATGCTAGTACACAAAATACTGCTACTACTATAGTTATTATTATCCAAACCCTATTACTCTTTTTATTTTCTTCCATAATTATCTCCTCGTAATTATTATAATACTTTCTTTTGCTTTTTTAAATATTTAAATAATTCATCTTTTGATATGATATAATCTCTTCTTCCTAAATCATATTGTTCTTGAATTATTTTTTTGTTTTTTTCTATTCTTTTGATTGGTACTACTCTAGATGGTCTTATTACAAAAATTCTTCCTAGAGCTTCTAATGATATAACTTCTTCTTTTTCTTGATTATATTTAATATTTCTATTTTGAAGTGTTTTTAAGAACTTAGGATATTTTTTATATTTAAAGTTCATTATCTTTATTTCTTTATTCTTTTTACGATATTCTTTAGTCCTAGTTTCAACAACTATTATTTTGTCATAGCCTAATTCTATTGCTTTTCTAACTGGTATTGAATCTGCTATACCACCATCTAAGTATTTTTTAGAACCTATTTCTACTATTTTAGATACACCTGGCATAGATGATCCGGCTCTTAATATCTCAATATCTTTTTCAGCATCTTTTATTTCAATATATTCTGCTTTACCTGATTGAACATTGGTTACTGTACAATACAATTTTATTTTTGATTTATTATATGTTTCATAATCAAATTTATCTAGTTTTTCTGGAATATCATAATAAGCAAATTGCTTTGATACTATATTTCCTTCTTTTAGCAATGGATATAAGCCCATATATCTTTTATCATTACAATATTCTTTATTATATCGTATTGCTCTTCCTGGTTGGTTAGATAAATAATTTACTGCTATTAAGCTACCCATAGATACACCTATAATTGCATCTATTTTAATATCATCTTTTATTAGTTCATCTAATACCCCAGCTGTATATATACCTCTTAATGCGCCTCCTTCAAGGACTAAACATGTTTTCATAATATCACCAATTTTATTATAACAAAAAGAAGAGTTTTTTACTACTCTTCTTTTGTTTCTTTAGATACAGTATTAAATACTAAGCCTTTATTTTTTAAATCATTTATGGTTACTTGATTTGTACTTAAGGCATCATATAATGTTAATTCTTTATAATAATTAGATAATTTAATATATTGTTGTTTCTTACAATCAAAAGTGTATTGATTAGTTTCATCTTCGTAGAATATTTCTGGTGGTAATGGGTTGTTTTTATCTTCACTTTTACATATATCTTCAGGAGATGTATCTTCTATTTTAAAAGTGAAAGCAAAATCATCATCTTTAAATGTACAAAAGTCTGATTGAATTTCAGTATCTTTACTTGTAAAATAAAGACTTTTCTTATCATTTTTATTATTACAACGATATAGTTTTATACCATCTTTGGCATACTCATTATTCTCATCAATATATATTTCTGTAGATTTATCTTCACCTAAGCCAGAGTATGGAATAATATTAGTTATATTTTGATCTTTAAAGAATGTATTATACTTTGTTTCTTTATTATTTTCAGTTATTTTTAAGTCATTTATGCAATATGTATATACTTTAATATCTTCTGTTGCATAAATTAATTTTGATGCAGTACAATCATCTTCTTTTGTATATGAAAGTTTTACTACTTTTTTATCACTTGTTTTTCTGGCTTCTAAGTTTAATTCAAATAATAATACTTTAAAAGTAATATCTTTTGAATCTTTCATTGATTCCTTTTCGGAAATAGTTATTTTTCTTTCGACAATATAGAAGAAACCACGATATTTTTGTATTTTAGTTTTTCTATCATATGATTTTATTGCAAACATTGGTTCTTCATTGTCTAAGACTCTTGTATAGTCAATTAGACATGTTAGTATACCTAAAACTACTACTAATATAAGAAGTTTAGCAAAAAAACCTAGTCTTTTTTTCTTCATAGTCCAACCTCTTTCTTATTATCTATTTAAATTATACTATTAATAAATTTATTTATCAATTAAAAAAGAAGAGTTAATCTTCTTTTTCTATATCTTTTTCAAGTGCTCTAAAATCTACTTTACCTATTTTTGTTGTTGGTAGTTTTTTTCTAAAAACATATTCTTTTGGTAAGGCATAAATACTTATTAAAGTCTTTTAGATTTCTATTAATTCATAATCAGTAGTTCCTAATCCTAAACTTTCAGCATATTCTGTAATATGTCTTCCTTTTCTTGAATCTACTCTTTCTTTTAATTCTTCTTTTCCTTCATCTTGACTATTCCATACAGCATCAATAAAGGCTTGATCATTTGCAACTGGATCTAGACTAGCAAAAATACCTAAATCAGCCATTACTGGATCTCCTTGGTTACAATCACAATCACAGTCTACTGAAAGCGCATTAGCTATAGTAATATAGACAATTGGTTTTCCTTTTTCTTTTAGATAGTCTGCCACTGCTGTTGCAGCTTCTGCCATTGATTCAATGAATTCTTCTTGTTCATATTTAGCACTCCAACATAAATTTGGATCTGCTGTTTGACCACAACTATGAATATATGCTTTTCCATTACGTGAAGCTATACCAATTGATTGATTTTTTAAGTTAGCTCCAAATCCTCCCATAGCATGTCCTTTTCCATGAGCCAAGTTAAGAATAGAGT
>CAMOYT010000005.1 GCA_946630315.1 uncultured Bacillota bacterium
CTAGTTTTCTTGTTTCTGCTTCTTCGGCATAGCCTGATCTTGGACTTGCTCCTCTGCAATCTCCTAGTCCACCTGTTGAACAATATGGTGGATATGAATGACCAGCAATTAATAATATTGAACCATTACCATTGGATGGAGATACACTGCTTCCTCCAGTATTAGTATTACCATTATTATCTTCTGGATCAGTTTTTTTCTCATCACCTTTTTCATAATCAGTGGGATTTAAATATATTTTTTGTTTTTTCTTTTGTTGATCTAGTGTTTTATAGACGACATTATTGTTTTTAGCAATTGAGTCTAAGTCTTTAGCTGATAACATACAGGCAGATATATCAAAACTATTTGGCAACATATTTAAAACTATATTTAATAATGTTGGTATAAAAAATACTACTACTGCAGCGATAGATTGATTAAAAATAGTTTTTAATATTTTTTTATCATCTGGATTTGCTACTAACTTAGTTAATGTGATTACTACAGCTATTATTAATATTATTGGTACTATGATATGAATAATATTAATAATTCCCATTAGAGAAGATAATACTCGTGCTAATCCATAATCAGTACAACAAGAATTTATTAAATTGTCACAGTTTAGTATCAGCATCGACAACACCTCTTAAGTAATAATAAAGTGAAAACTTTCTTCATTAAAATATTTTTCTTCATGATAATCAGTAAAGATATTAAAGTTTTTATATAATTCTAAATGATTATTGTTTATATAATAATTATTATCATCTAGAAGATTTTCTACATTTTTATTTTGTAAGAAACAATTAAAATCACATTGTTTTTCTGTAAAATAATTATTTTTAATTAAGTCATTATAATAATTTAGAAATTTATTATATAAGTAAAATTCCATCTTATCTTCTGTAATATTAAATTTATTTAATACTTCTTTATTTGTTAATAATTTATTATTTTTTAAATCTATATTATATGATTTATAAATAATATCATAATGAGTACTTTCTGGTTTTACTACATAGGCTTTTATAACAATAGATAAGATATTTTTACTTATACTATAATTATAAGAAAAACCATCTGGTGAAAAGTAATTGTATTCTTCATACATTTTATCTATTTCATTATTTATTTTTGTTGCTACTTCACTATTTATATTTATATGTGGTACTTTATCTTTATTAGTATTTACTTTATCATAGACTATTTCATAATTTTGATCTAATAATTGACTAGTATAATTATATGGTCTATTGTTTAAATAAATAAATATTATACTTAGAAGAATGATAATTATTAGTATTAATAATATATATTTTTTATTCTTCATATTATCACCTATTTTTATTATAACAAAAAAAGAATTATTTTTTAATTATTCTTTTTTTTTATATTATTCTGATAGAGCATTTACTCTTACCACACCTCTTACTGGACCTGCTCCACAATTTTTGTAATTTTTACTATGTCCAATACCATATTTAACACCCATTGCATGAATTAATCTATTGCCTTCTCCGGTTGCTAAAGCTCGATGATGATTATAGACTACTATGTCACCGGCTTGTAGAGGTTGGCCAGTTACTACTGTAAATTTACTTGGTGTTGTAAATAATTTAGAAGCATTAGTTGGAATACTTATTCCAAAGTGTTTATAAACTCCTTTTACAAAGCCGACACAGTCTGTTGCTGTATATGGAAATTCTCCATTCCAATGACCACCTGCTTTATATGGTTTACCATTAAACTGTTCAGCATAAGCAACTATTTCACTACCTGATAGACCTGATTTATTAGTACTTGAAGTTGTTGTAGTACTTTTTGTTGTACTACTATCAGTAGTTTTTTTATCTCCTATTTCATAGTCATTTGGATTATTAACAATTTGTAGTGACTTTTTGGAATTATTAGGAGAGACATAAGTACTTTCTGGTTTAATATTTGCACTTACTCTAACTTCATTCCAACAAGATATAAAATTTGTTTTATCTGAGAGTAAACCTAATGTAACATCTAAAAAAGTGGGAATGAAGAATATTACTACAGCTGCAATAATTTGATTAAATAGTTTCTTATGACCATCTTTTGCATTAGGATCAGTAATTAGTTTAAATAAACTAATTGATACCATTAATATTAATAATATAGGAACAATTATATGAATAATATCTATTATTTTTCTTGCAACTAAAATTATTACTGTTAATGATGTATCACCACAACTTAGTATTAACATATTTATCACCTGTTATTATTATAACAAAAAAGAAGAATTATTTTGTTAATTCTTCTAATTTTTTCTTTTCTTCTGCTAGTTTTTGTCTATCCATTTCTACGATATTTTTAGGTGCTTTATTTACATAGTTTTCATTTGATAGTAAACCTTCTCTTCTTTTTATTGAAGCTTCTAATAATTTTATTTGAGCTGCTTTGGCAGCTTTGTCTGCTTCTGTTTCTATTTTTTCAAAGAAGATTTGGGCTTTTACTCTAGTTGAGAATACTTTGTAAGCTTTAATACCTAATGGTTCTTTTACGATGTTTTCTTTTATTTTTAACATGTTTACTATTAAGTCATTATCATCTTCAGTATCAAACATTACTTTCATATCTTTAGTAATATTATTTTCTGCTTTAATATTTCTAAATTTCTTAATGAATTCTACTTGGTCATCTACTGCTTTTTCTTCTTCTTCAAAGATATATTTCTTACTATATTTTGGATAACTTGAAATCATTATATCTTCAGCATCTTTTACTGGTAATTTATCATATATTTCATCTGTTACATAAGGCATGAATGGTTGTAGTAGTTTTAAAATACCAGTTAGAATATAACATAAAGTAGATTTTGTACTTTCTTCTTCTATACTATATTTTGCCATTTCTATGTAATAGTCACAGAAATAATTCCATGAGAATTCATAGATTGCTGCTCCGGCATTATTAAATTGATATTTATCCATAAACTTTTTTGTCTCATGAACTGTTTTTTCAAACTTAGTTAATATCCATTTGTCTTCTGGTTTTAAGTTTTCTAATTTAATTGCTTTTAGGTTTTCAATATTTGATAATACGAAGCGTGAGGCATTCCATATTTTATTGATATAGTTCCATGTAGATTTTATTTTTTCTTCATCAAATCTCATATCTGTTCCTGGGGCTACATCTGTTGCTAGATAGTATCTTAGGGCATCTGCACCATATTCAGCTACCATATCAAATGGATCTATTCCATTTCCTAAAGATTTAGAGAATTTTCTTCCTTGTTTATCTCTTATTAATCCATGAATTAAACAATCTTCGAATGGCCTTTTTCCTAGTAATTCTTCTCCTTGGAAAGTCATTCTATTTACCCAGAATGGAATAATATCATATCCTGTAACTAAAACATTATTTGGATAATATTTTTCTAATAGTTTAGTATTTTCTGGCCAACCTAGAGTTGCGAATGGCCATAGAGCACTACTAAACCATGTATCTAGAACGTCTTCGTCTTGAACCCATCCTTCTTCTTTTGGAGCTTCCATACCAACATATACTTCATCACCTTTATACCAAGCTGGTATTCTATGTCCCCACCAAAGTTGTCTTGATATACACCAGTCATATGTTATTTCCATCCAGTGATTCATAGTCTTTTCATAACGAGCTGGTACAAAGTTTACTTTTTCATCTTTTTTCTTTTGTGTTTCTAGTACTCTATCAGCTAATGGTCTCATTTTAACAAACCATTGTTTTTTTATCATTGGTTCTACCATAACTCCAGTTCTCTCACTATGTCCAACTTCATGTACTAATGGTTCTATTTCTAACAATAATCCTTGTTCTTTTAAATCTTCTAAACATGCTTCTCTACATTCTTCTCTAGTCATACCTTGATACTTTTTAGGAACATTTTCATTCATAGTAGCATCATCATTCATGATTACTATTCTTTCTAGATTATGACGATTTCCTACTTCAAAGTCATTAGGATCATGTGCTGGAGTTATTTTAACTACACCTGTTCCTTTAGTCATATCAGCATGTTCATCTGTTATGATTGGGATTTTCTTATTCATAAGTGGTAAGATACAATTTTTACCAACATATTTTTTATATCTTTCATCTTCTTCGTTTACTGCTACTGCTGTGTCTCCAAATAAAGTTTCTGGACGTGTTGTTGCAACATCTAAATATTCATCTGTTCCTTCAATCATATATTTAATATGATAAAAGGCACTCTTCTCTTCTCCATAAATAACTTCTTCATTTGAAAGAGCTGTTTGGGCAGCTGGGTCCCAGTTAATTATTTTTTCTCCACGATAGATTAGTCCCTTATTATAGTAATCTACAAATACTTTTCTTACGGCTTTAGATAATCCTTCGTCTAGAGTAAATCTTTCTTTGGAATAGTCTAGAGCTATACCCATCTTTGCCCATTGTTCTCTTATAATATCTCCATGTTCATGAGTCCAATCCCAGCAAGCTTGTAGGAATTTTTCTCTACCATATTCATATTTATCTATTCCATTATCTTTTAATCTTTTAACAACTTTTGCTTCTGTTGCGATAGCAGCATGATCCATTCCAGGTAACCAGAATGTATCATATCCTTCCATTTTCTTATAACGAATTATAATATCTTGTAGTGTTACATCCCAAGCATGTCCTAAGTGTAGAACACCTGTTACATTTGGAGGTGGTAATACTATACAAAATGGTTTCTTATCACTTTCTTCATCACATTTAAAATAATCTTTTTTTAGCCATTTATCATATTTATTTTCTTCTACTTTGTCATGATTATATTTCTTGTCTAACATTTTATCATCTCCTCGATATATTTATTTATAAATACTTGTAATTCATTTAATTGATTAATTAATTCTTTATTTTCTGCTTCTTCTATTTGTATTTTTAACATTTTATTTATGTAATCTTTTTCTTTTATTATTTCATATGACTTTTTAAAGTTTAAATCAAAGACAAAGCCTAATCTAATAGCAATTTCATCTGCTTTTGTTTTGGCATCTTTTTTTCTAATTAATTGTTTATTTAAGACTGATTTGAATATTTTATTTGTCATTTTAGTATTTTCTGTTTTTGTTACTAGTCCACCTGTTACAAATAAGTATAAGATATCTATTTTATCAGCATCTCTTGTTATGTTAGTAAAATAGATATTTCTCTTTGATAAAGTATTAGGTACTTTATATTTATTATGATATTTGACGGCTCTTAAGATTGTATCTTTATTACTATTGGTAAATTTATTTATAAAGTTATTTTCTTTTAAAATATCTACTCCTAAATCTCCATGATCTAGTGATATTAAATCATTATAACTTTTATATCTTTTCCATTGTTCAAAACGTCCTATATCATGAAGTAGTCCACATGTACTAGCTAATTCTATATCTTCATTAGATAAGTTTTGTGACTTAGCTATTTCTATACATAGTTTTTGGACTCGAAAAGTATGATGGATTTTTAAATCTATTTTTTCACCATACTTTTTATAAGGATTAGTATATTTTATGAATTCTTCTTCTTTTGTCATATTTACCTCCTAATAAAAAACGAGACCTCATCCAAAGGACGAAGATCTCGTGGTACCACCTTATTTTATACTAAATAGTATCTTATTAATGTTAACGGTATTACCGGATTTTCTTAAAGTTATTTTCGGAAAATCTGCTCCTCAGCTACCTTCTATATTATTTCTTATTCATTTCCACCTAACATGAACTCTCTATAAAGATTTAATATATACTCCTCTGATTCAACGCATCTGTAGGTAATTATATAACATTTTTTCTTTTATTTCAATAATTAATTAAATTTATTACCAGTATAATTAATTAAATTTATTACCAGTTGGTGGTTGATATGTAGGTATTGATGTATCATCGTCATCATCATCTACTGTTTGGTTATCTTCATGCATATTATCTTCTTGACGAGCTTGATATGACTCTTGCTTCATATCATCAAAGTTATGAGTATATAATTCTTGATCATTATCATTATCATAATCATCTGTTATTTCATAGTCTTCTACTTCTTCTTCACCTTGATCATCATTATTACTCTTTTTCTTCATATAATATGCTCCACCTGCCATAGCAGCAGCGGCTGCTCCTACTCCTAAACCTATTGCTAAAGCACTACTTCCATTTGATGAAGATGTATTATTATTCTCAACTGGCATAGTAGATGTTGGTATCTTAGAAATAGTTGGAGATGGTTCAGGGGTAATATCTATTGGTTCTGTTGGCTCAACAGTTGGTTCTGGTGTTGTTGGTTCTGGAGTTGGAGTTACAACTGGATTATTTGCCATGCTATCTGATAGTGAACCTTTTATTGGTACTGTATTTGTACTTGAATTATTATTTGTATAATTGTTTGTGTTTGAGCTTGCACTTGTTGTTGGTGCAACGCTAGCAGCTGGTGTTGTTGCTTGTGGTGTTGGAGTTGTATTAGTTAATACATTTTCTGAATCACCACTATCAGTAGTTGTTGGTGTTTGAGTTGGCTCTGCTGTAGTTGGAGTAACAGTTGGTGTAGTTGTTGGTGTTGCAGTTGGTGTTAAAACATTTGTTGATGATGTTGTAGTTGGAGTTGTGCTCGTAGTTGGTGTTGGTGTAGGTGTAGGCGTTGGAGTTGAAGTCTCACTACTACTTGATGAGGAACTGCTACTAGATGATGAAGAACTACTACTTGAATCTCTAAATTGAGCAGATGATGAAGAATTACTTGAAGAATCACTACTGCTACTATTACTTGTTTTTGATTTAGTATCACTATTTGATTCTTTAGCACCTGTTTCTTCTTTCTTTTCTTCTGCCATAGCAAATTGTACTTTACTTACTACATAGTCAGATGATGCTACTGCACCTGTTGCTTTAATTGCTTCTTGATATTTTGACATATTAACTACTTCTGATGAAATACCTTTATCTGTTACATAAGATTCAAACCATTTAGAGAATACTTCTTTTGAACCTGATGCTTTATAGTCAGAAACTAATTGTTTAAAGTCATCCATATTATTAAATGAGAAATTTAATGTACCAGTTAGAAGTGCTACTGCTTGGAATTGATCTAAGCTTCCTCCTCCATCTTCATTATATTGCTCTGCTATATATTTTTCTCTTTCAGCAATTCCTGCTACTCTATTTAATAAATCAAGCGCTGTTTCAACAGTTTGCTTCATTTTTTCTATTTCAATTATTGTCTTATAGTCTACTTGTGGCTTATTGCTACAAGCTGATTGAATTGTTTGTTCTGCTGTTTCTATAGCAACTTGCAAGTCTGTTAATAATTTTTTTGCTTGCTCTGTTGTTGCGACACCAGCTGTGTATCCTGCTTCATCATATTCTATATTAAATAATCCGGTATCAAATTGAGTTAAATTATAGTCTCTTAGTATTGCTTGAACATTTTCAGTATATGTAGATGATGTTGCATATCCTGCTGCTCTTATTTCAGCAATCGCATCTGCAGCATCTTCATTGTTTCTTGCTTTGGAATAAATATCCCAACCTTCATATTGTCCAGTTCCACATATTAAATCATAGTATAAGTGAACATCTTCTGCGATTGTTCCATGTGATACGAAACTATCTTGTATTGTAGTATGAGTACCTGGGGTGTATTCTTCTGAAGTTGTTGCAACTGTACCTTCTCCTTTAATACCAAAGATATTTACAGTTGTTGCTTCTCCATAGCCAGATTCAAGGCAAGCTTGAGCTACACAAACTGATGGTAATACCCAATCTTGTCCAGCAGCTTTTCTTTCGCTATATTCTTTATTTGCATAATATGCTACTTCTTCAATAAAGGCTCTTTTTTCTTGTGATAAGTTTAATATTGGATCATCTGCTGCATATTTTGAAGCATCTCCATCGAATTTTATTTCTGCCATATTATCACTACTCCTTTATCCAATCACCATATGACATTGGGTCATTTGGTAGCTTTGTATATTTATCCATTTCAGCTTTGGCTGCTGCTGCTTTTTCTTTGTTTTGAAATAAGCCAGTTGTTTCATCATGATATATTTTAGCAGCTTCATTATATTTAGCAGCATTACTTTCTAATTCACTTAACCAATTATTTATTGATGAAATAGTACTAGTACATGTACTAAAGAATGTTTCGGCATTGCTTGAACTTGTTTCCATATCAGTAGATAAGTTTTTTGATAGAGTTTGAAATGCTTCTACATCGACAAAGCCTAATTTTTGATCATTTAATTTAATAAATTTTGTTCCAAAATTAGCATCTAAGTCTTCTATTAATTTATTAAAATTAGGAATAGCTTGTTCTATTTCTCCCTTTAATGTATTTAGGGCATCAGTTGTTGCTGATGCTACTTCACTGATATCAGCAGCAAGATATGAACTTGCTCCTTCATAGTAGTTATCTCCACTTGGAGCTTCTAATGTAGGAGTTGCTCCTTTACTATAGATTTCCATTTTCTCTCTCCTTTACTTTTTCTATTTCTTCAAAGAATTTTTTTGTTTCTTCATCATTTATACTAAAATGATTTATTTCATTTATTTGTTCATAATTAAATAGAAGTATTTTTTTAGAGTCTACTAATCCTTCGGGAAATGGTACTCCACTATAATCATAAACAGTATCACTACCAACTTCTTGTGGGTAATAACCTATCACTAGTATTCTTTTAGTTGCATTTTTTAATGTTACTATTGTTCCTATTGGTAATATTGTCATTTGCCAACACCTTCTTCTTATTTTTCTATTTCAGCTTCATATAATTTCTTATAGGCTTTACATGTTTTTAATAATTCTTCATGTGTACCTTCGGCTTTTATTTTTCCATCTTCTAAGAATAATATATGACTGCAATTTATTATTGTACTTAATCTATGAGCTATTATTAAAATAGTGTATTCACTTTGCATATTATCTATTGCTTGTTGAATACTTGCTTGTGTTTCATTATCAAGAGCACTTGTTGCTTCATCAAAAAGAATTATTTTGGTATTTTGTACTAAGGCTCTTGCGATAGCAAGTCTTTGTCTTTGTCCTCCTGATAGGCTTATTCCACCTTCTCCTACTATCGTATCATATTTATCAGGTAATCCTTCGATAAATTCGTCTAAGCACGATACTTTGCAGGCTTTTATCATGTCTTCTTCTGTCAAGTCTTCTTTTACTAAACGTAGATTATCTCGAATACTTAGATTAAAAATATAAGGATTTTGAGAAATAATAGTAATATTATCTCTAATTGATGATTTATCTAAAGTATTTATATCTACTCCATCTATTAATATTTTTCCGGTATTTATATTATACATTTTACATAGTAGATTAAAGATAGTTGTTTTACCTGATCCACTTTTACCTACAAAGGCTACCGTTGTATTTGTTTTTACTTTAAATGATAAGTCTTTTAAGACATCTTCTCCTTCACGATAAGCAAAAGTTACATTTTTAAATTCAAAATTACCTTTTACTTTATCTAGATGAGTATTACCAAATTTTTCTTTTTTAAACTCTTTTCCTTTTATTACATCAAAGATACGTGATGTTGATAAGTTGAAGTCTTTTATTCCTTCTAGTAAGAAACTAAAGCTATTAACGACATAGGTTACTCTTCCTTGATAATTATGTAATACTAAGGCTAGTGCTATAGTTAAGTCTTTTGTATATATAAAGTATACTAATAAACATATGGTTGTAAAATCAAAGAAGTCTCTTAAGAAGCCTGTTAGGAAACTATAATTTCTATTTACTTGACCCATTTGATATCTTGTTTGATTTAGATGTTTAAGTTTACCATCTAAGTCATTTATAAAGCCTTTTTCAGCACTTAGCATTTTAATATCTCTTACTCCTCGTACTAGCTCTCCTACGAAGCCAGAGACACGTTCATTTTCTTTTCTAAATTCTTTATCTTTTTCATTCATTTTGGTTACTCTTTGTTGTTCAAAGATACCTATTATTAATACCATAATTAGCATATAGATACCTATTTTAATATTTATGATAAAGACAGCAGCAAAGATACCTATATTAGTAATAATATCTAGTAAATAATAATTAATTATATTAAATATATCAGCTATTTTAGATGTATCTGTTGTTAGTCTTTGAATAAATAAGCCAGATGAATTTTTATCTATTACTTCGTTTTCTAATTTTAATATTGATTTTCCTAAAGCTAATTGAATAGATGTAAATGTTTCTCTATATGTTACTTGGGAGAAATATCTACATAAATAATTAAATCCATTTCTAGTTATTTCTATTAGGAATAAGATAAAGGCCATTGTTATTACTTGAGTTAGAAGATTACTTGTTAGGTTTACTATTATTTGAGCACTTATAATAGGTACTACTACACTTATTATTACTTGAAAGATATTACATAATAAATATAATAATAGTTTTACTTTTTGACTTTTAGCAAAAGTCCATGCAAATTTTAAGTTTTTCCATAACTCTTTCATCTTATCACCTATTATATTCATTATAACATAAAAATACACTTAATAAATAAGTGTATTTTAATTATTAAATTCCTGATACTCTTACAATAGAGTTATAGCTTACTTTACCTGTACATGTTTTTCCATCTGTTTTGGCACATGGTCTTGTTACTATACCAGCATATAATTTACCATTGTTGAATGATATTCCTTCTGGTTCCATACTAACATAACCATTATCTTTTAGGAATTCAGTAAAATCTATTTGAGCTGTTGCTACTTTCTTTCCTGTACGAATATCATATTTTTTAATTGTAGCATCACTCATTCCAGTTATTGTATAGAAGTAGTTACCATAGATATCATCACCTTGAGTACCACCATCTTCTATTCTAAAGTTATAAATTGGAGAGGCTTTTCCACTTCTAAATGCTGATTCTTTATAGATTAATACTCTACTACCACTTCTGACAGCAACTGTTCCATTTACTTCATCTACTGATGTTTCTGGATTTCCTCTATAATTATCATTTTTTACAACACTTCTTAGGTAGTTATAGTATGCTTTTTCATTAAATTTGTTATTAGATTTAAATGAGCTACTACCTTTATATACTAATGAGTTATCTGATGATTTTATAGCAACTACTTTTCCTGGATGTCTTAGAGTTGCTGAATTAGTTTTTCCTGTAAATGTAGTTATACCTACTCCTTTATATCTTGTACCTCTTACTACTCTATCACTTAATAATGATGTATTTTCATTAAATTTAGAAGCAAGATTTACATATAATATTTCTTTTCCTTCAGAATTTTTTACTGAAGTATCTAGACCTTGTCCATGTCCAGCATATTCTATTTGCATGTATTCCATTTTTGTTCCATTACGAGGTACTCTTATAACATACATTGTTGTAATTTTCTTAGTTGTTGCTTCATCTGTATTATTAATTGTTCCATTAGATTCCCATAACCATGCTCCATTCATTGGAGATGAATAATAGATATAACTATTACTGATTGCTATTCCTTGGATTTGGTGTCTTCCACCATTGGCTGGATTTTTTAAATCTACATCTGGTATACAATCTGTTAGTTTTATTGGTGTTCCTGTTACTTTTACATCCATACTTGTACAACCAGATAGTTTATTATAATTTTTATTATTTGTTTGAGTTGTAATATTAATTTTAATTTTATCTGTTCCAGAAGATGTTTTAGCAACTATATTTACTTTACCATTAGCTAATGCTCTTACTACTCCACTACTTGTTACTGTTGCTACTTTAGTATTTTCTGATGACCAAGTTATTTTTCCAGTACCACTTTTTACAAAGTTTTTCAAATCATAGTATCTAGCTGCATACATGTTCATACTATTTTGAGTAAAGATATCATCTTTCTTTTCTGGCTCTTTTGTCCAATTAACATATAATGTTACAGTACAATCTTTTTTAGAAGCATCACAGAAGTCACTTGCTTTATATACTTTTTTTTGATTGTAGCTCTTTCCTTTTCCATCTGCTTTTGTGTTCCATTCAGCTCCAGCTTTGGCTATATATGAACTTCTATCAATATTTATGTATTTATCATTGTGATAATCTGGTAGTCCTGATTTTACAGTTTTTCCTCCATATGCTATTTTTACTACTTCTTCTTTTCCAGATAATAGGATATTTCCACTTTTTTCTGTTATTTTAGAATTATGAGGAGATACTAATTTTCCTCCATTTGATTTCATTTTTATTATTACTTTATTTATTTTTTCTACTTTTATTTTGATTGTAGCTTTTAAATTGTTTTTTGTTTTGGCAGTTATTGTTACTGTTCCTTCTTTAATACCTGTTACTACTCCTGTAGAGGATACCTTGGCAACTTTAGTATTTGATGATGTCCAAGTTATACTTTCTTTAGTAGCATTACTAGGTTTATATTTTACAGTTATATTTGTTGTGCCTGCTTCTTTGATAGTAGTTTTTGATGCTTTTAGGGAGATTGCTTTTGCTTTTACTTTTGGTTCTGGTGCATCTACTTGACTACCACCATTATTATCATCATCATCCCAGTTAGCAAACATACTAATTACTGGATATGGATCTTTAGTAAGACCTAATTTTGAGATAATAGTTGCTACTTTATAGTCTTTAGTATCATCAAAATAATACATTTTATTAGTACTATCATTATAGGCATACCATTCTTTACCAAATACTTGGTATGTTCCGCTTTTCTTTAGTGTGAACTTATGTCCTTTGATACTATTAATTGTTTTAATAGTATCAGTATCTTTATAAGTAGCATATTGAGTACCATCTTTATATGTTACATAATCACTACTTATCTTAAAATCTTTTGTTGAAGTTTTTCCTCCTTCGGCATAAAAATATATTTGTACTTCTTTAGCATTTACATTAATCATAAATAAAGATACAAATATAATACTTAAAAACAATATTTTCTTTTTCATATTCCCACTCCTATTATATTAATTATACAATAATTTTTATTTTATATTTTTTTTATTATTGTATTTACACACTTTTTTACAATTAATTATTATGGTATTATAAAACTTAAGGAGGAACTTTTATGAGTAAAGTTGGAGGAAAAAGAAAAGATTATTTAAATTGGGATGAATATTTTATGAGTCTTGCTAAATTAACTGCTGGTAGAAGTAAAGATCCCAATACACAAGTTGGTGCTTGTATTGTAAGTAGTGATAATAGAGTATTATCTTGTGGATATAATGGTGCTCCTAATAATTTCCCAGATAGTAAGTTTCCTTGGGAAAGAGAAGGAAATCCATTAGAAACAAAATATATGTTTGTATGTCATGCTGAAGCTAATGCTATTGATAATTTTAGAGGTTATAAAAAGGAATTTGAGGGAGCTAGAATCTATGTAGATTTATTTCCTTGTAATGAATGTGCTAAGAAGATTATACAAAGTGGAATAAAAGAAGTTATTTATTTATCTGATAAGTATAAAGATACTGATGGGACTATTGCTTCTAAGTTAATGTTTGATACTTGTGGAGTTAAATATAGATGTCTAGATACAAGTAAAAATAAGGATTTAAGAATAAGTCTTAAACCTGATGTTACAGTTAGTTATATTGATTAATAAAAAAAATAAGAAGTAATCTTCTTATTTTTTTATTTCAAATGTAGCAAATACTAGATTATGATCTGAATATTTTTGGTATGTTAATACTGTTTCTTCATTTATTATATCTATATGTCCTTTAGATAAGATATAAATTGCATCCATGTAACTTTCTTTTCCATTTACTCCTAAATATTTGTGATTATGAGCTGCTACTTCAAAACCTAGTGGTTTTAAATACTCTTCATAGTTTTCTATACTATGAGAGTTAAAGTCTCCAGTTAGAATTATTGGATTCTTATCAGCTTTTAACTTTTTAGCAATATATTTCATATGGGTTTTTGGACAATTCTTTGTTTCATCTATGTTATAAGATAAATGGGTATTGTAATAAGATATGTCTACTCCATTAATATTAATTATTGCTTTATCAAGAGATCTTGCTTCTCCACATGATGGTAATTTATAAGTTGTTTTTTTCTTTAATTTATATTTAGAAAGAATAGCATTAACATTTCTTGGCGTTGTTATATAGTTGTATTTTAGACCAGCTTTAGTACCAATTGAGGCAATTGTCTTATTAGATTCTTCTTTGGCTTTCTTTGTTAAGTAGAAGTTTTTTAGTCTTGCTTCTTGTAAGCCAATTATATCAATATTATTATTTTTAATTAGTTTAGAAAAGTCACTTGCAGTTGGATTGCAATCATATTTACTTGAGCCACAGTTAAAGAAACCAACATTAAATGTTCCTAGATGTAGGGTTTCAGATGTCTTTTTCCAATTTACATATAGAGTTACTTCGCAATCTTTTTTATAAGCATTACAGAAGTCACTTGCTTTATATATTTTAGTTTGATCATAGCTTTTACCACTACCATCTGGTTTAGTATTCCATTCTTTACCTTCTATTGCTTCATAATATTGTTTTTCTAAATTTAGATAATTCTCATTATTATAATTAGTAAGTCCAGCTTCACTCATTTTAGCATTATATTCTATTTTATGAATTATATTATTATTATTTTTATAAATACTATTATTCATAATAGAATAGTCTTCTCCATGGACTTCATTCAATATACTATTATTAGCATTTAATTTAATATATACATAATGTTTTTTAGTATCAGTTACTTTTATTTTTATTGAAGCTTTTAAATTTGATTTTGTTTTGGCAGTTATAGTAGTAGTACCTTTAGATAAACCTGTTACTACTCCTTTGTATACTTTAGCTACTTTATCGTTTGATGATGACCAAATTATTTTTTCTTCTTGAGAATTACTTGGATTATATAAAACATCTATATTTAAGTTTTCTTTTATAGATATTACTTTTTTATTTACTTTTAAAGAAATAGATTTTTCTTGATTACTATTAGTATCATTGGATTCTTCTTCATCTTCCCAATTAGCAAACATTGTAATTACTGGATTAGGATCATTATTTAGATTTAATTCTGATAGAATGGTTGCTACTTTATATGTTTCTCTTTCATCAAAATAATATATTCTATTAGTTGTATCATTATAGGCATACCATTCTTTTCCATCTACTTGGTATGTTCCATTCTTTTTTAAGACAAAGTTTTTTGCTTTGATACTATTTATATCTTTTATTGTTTCGGTATCTTTATATGTAGCATGATTTACATCATCTTTATATGTTACATAGTCATTAGTTATTTTAAAGTCTTTTGTTTTTAATGTACCTCCATTTGGATAAAAATATATGGATACATCTTTTGCTTCGACATTTATTGTTACTATTGATATTAAAAATACTATTAATAATATGCTTTTTTTCATATAATCACCTGCATAAAGTTATTATAATATAATTTTTTACAAATAAAAAGCTAAGAAAATTTCTTAGCTATTTCTTAATAATTAGTTTAGCAATTACTAAATTATGGTCAGAGTATTTTGAATAAGCAACAATAGTTTTTGATGATGAAATATCAATATGACCATTTGATTTGATAAATACTGAGTCCATATAACTATTATTATTTTCCCTTCCATATAATTTAGTATCATGGGCTGCTACTTTAAAGCCTAATGGTTTTAAATATTTATTATAGTTATTTGGTGATACATAATTAAAGTCTGCTGTTATGATAGTTGGATTAGGATCACTTTTTACTATATTAGCTAGATCTTTCATATGTTGTGTAGCACAATTAGGATGATAATCTAGGTGAGTATTGTAATATGAAATGTCTACACCATTTATTCTTAAAACTACTTTTTCTACAGCTCTTGCTTCTACTGTTTTTCCATCTGATTTACATGATGATAATGATATATAGTTTTTAGAAGAAAATTTATATTTTGAAAGAATAGCATTTACATTTGATGGAGCAATAATATATGAGTTATTTAAGCCTGCTCCACTTCCTATTTCTCTAATTGTTTTATTTGATTTCTCTTTATTAGCACTTGATTTGAAATAATCTTTTGTTCTTGCTTCTTGTAATCCTATAACATCAATCTTATTATTTTTTATTAAATTAGTAAAATTAGATTTAGATGGAGAACATTTCTTAGAACTAGATCCACAATTAAAGAAACCTATATTGAATGTTGCTAGATTAATTGTAACAGTTTGTTCTTTTTTCCAGTTTGCATATAAAGTTACAGTGCAATCTTTTTTAGAAGCATCGCATAAATCACTATCTTTATATACTTTAGTTTGACTATAACTCTTTCCTGAACCATCTTTTTTAGTATTCCATTCTGCACCACTAGGTACATAATAACCTTTTTTAGTTATATTTATAAATCCTTTATTATTATAATTAGCTAGACCAGATGATGGAAGATAATTACCATAACTAAAAGAATTTACATCTATTTTTCCATTATTATAAATATAATCATTTTTAGCACTAATATTCTTTCCGTGACTTGAACTTAGACTTCCTCCATTTAGACTATATCTTATTCTTACATAATTTATTTTGCTTGCTTTTTCTACTTTTATTTTTATTGATGAAGTTAGTCCTCTACTTGATTTTGCTGTTATAGTTACTGTTCCTTCTTTAATACCTGTTACTACTCCACTTGTTGAGACTGTTGCTATTTTTTTATCTGATGAAGTCCAAGTAATAGTTTCTTTTTTAGAATTAGTTGGACTATATGTAACTTTTAAGTTTAATTTTTCTTTAGCTTTAATAGTTTGTTTTGTAGCAGTTATTTTAATTGATTTAGCATTAACTGGTGTTGCTGGAGCATCAATATTTGTTCCTCCGGTATTATCATCTTCATCCCAGTTTGCAAATAAACTAATAACTGGATATGGGTCTTTAGTTAGCCCTAGTTTTGAAATTATGGTAGCCATTTTATATGATTTTGATTCATTGAAATAATAATATTTATTGTTACTATCATTCATGGCATACCATTCTTTACCAAATACTTGGTATGTTCCACTTTTCTTTAGTGTGAACTTATGTCCTTTGATACTATTAAGTACTTTAACTGTATCAGTATCTTTATAAGTAGCATAATTAGTTCCATCTTTATATGTTACATAATCACTACTTATTTTAAAGTCTTGGGTAGATGTTTTTCCTCCCTCAGCATAAAAATATATTTGTACTTCTTTAGCATTTACATTAATCATAAATAAAGATACAAATATAATACTTAAAAACAATATTTTCTTTTTCATATTCTCACTCCTATTATTTTAATTATACAACAGTTTTTATTATATTAATTTTTTATTATGCAATTTTACATTGCTTTTTTACATAAAAAAAGAGTATTACTACTCTTTTATTATTTTTACTCCTGCTTCTTTGTAGCCATTTAAATCTACTTTTGCTGAAGAAATTACTAAGTTGTTTTTTAATGTTCCATTATCATCTGAGACATTATCTTTATTTTCAGCAACAATACGTTCTACTACATCCCAACCATCTACTACTTTACCAAAAGCAGCATATTGATTATCTAAGTGAGTTGCTTCACCTAACATAATGAAGAATTGAGAACCAGCTGAGTCATAGGCTTGACTTCTAGCCATAGATACTACTTTTTCAGTATGTTTTAAATCATTTTTAAAATTATTGTAAGTAAATTCTCCTTTGATATTATATCCAGGACCACCTGTACCAGTACCTGTTGGATCTCCTCCTTGTAGAACAAATCCTTCGATTAGTCTATGAGAAGTATTATTATCATAAAATCCTTTATGTACTAAATATATGAAGTTAGCAACTGTATTAGGTGCTACATCAGGATATAGCTCAATATATACTTTTCCATAGTTTTGAAATTCCATTTCTACTATTGGATTTTTTTCATTATTAATTTCTACTTCATGAGTAGTATCACTATAATCAATTTTTAATATATTTTCTTCTTTCACGTCGTTAACATCTCCTACACATCCTACTAAGAATAAAGATAAGAAAAGAATTGTTGTTAATAATAATCTTTTTTTCATATTATTCTCCTTCTTTTATTCTTTCTATTATATCTCTTGCTGCGACTAATCCAGTAGCTGCTGCAGTTACTATATTACCTGCTTTTCCTGCTCCATCTCCAATGAAATAGATATTGTCATCTTTTAATTTAAATTTATTATCTGTTTCTATTTCATTTGAGAAGAATTTTATTTCTGGTCCATATAATAGAGTATCATCATTATTAACACCTGGAATTATTTTATCTAGTGTTTCTAATCCTTCTAATATATTAGTTATTATTCTATGTGGCATAACTAGTGCTAAATCACCTGCTACACAATCTTTTAGAGTTGGCTCAATAAAACCTTTTTTAATTCTATGCCATTCACTACGTCTTCCATTTCTTAAATCTTTTAGTGATTGAATAATAGGTTTTCCATCTCCCAAGACATTAGCAATTCTTGCTATAGATTCTCCATATAGTCTTGTATTAGTAACTGGTTCTGTTAAGTTTACTTTGGAAATAAAAGCAAAGTTTGTATTATTACTTTTTACATCTTTTAAGGCATGACCATTTACACAGATATATCCATAATAGTTTTCTTTAGCAACAAAACCACCTGGATTTGTACAGAATGTTCTTATTTCATCTCCATATGTATTTGTTTTGATAAAGATAGTTGGATCATAAATAATATTAGTTATACTTTCCATAATATCTTTTCTTACTTCTACTCTTACACCTATCTCGATAGATTGAGATAGATAAGGGATTTGATATTTATCAGCTAATTCTTGTACCCATTTAGCTCCAGTTCTTCCTGGTGCTACTACTACATATTTTGAAGTAATCTTTTCTTCTTTCTTTAAATGTTTATAAGTAATAGTATGATCTAATTCATTATTAGTATGAATATCTATAACATCACATCTATCTAGTAATGTTACTCCTTTACTTTCTAAGAAGTCACTTATTCCTTGAATATATTCTGGTAAGTGATCACTTCCTAAGTGTTTTTGCTTTATTACTAATAATTTTGCTCCAGCAATTGCAACTTGTTTCTTTATTTCATTAGCTTCGTCCATATTAGATGGGTATACTTCAGCATCCATTTTAAATTTATTAAATATTTCTTCTGTTTCATCTATTAGTTTATAAGCTTCTGATTCTAACATATATTTTGTTAAGTCACTTTTACCTAGTTTTGGTATAAAGTTTAATTTTCCATCTGAGAATGTTCCTGCTCCACCATAACCAGATAAAATAGCACATGGATTACAATTTTGACAAGGTATACCCTTTTTATTCATTGGACATACTCTATTTTCAACATTACTTCCCCTATCTATTAAAACTACTTTTAACTTTTTATTCTTTGTTATTAATTCATAAGCAGTAAATAGTCCGGCTGGACCTGCTCCTATAATAGCTACATCATATTTCATTTTAATCACCAATGTTTATTATACAATATAAGTAAAGTGTTTGACTAGTAAATTATTTTAATAAAACTAATTAATTGATATTATGATACAATTAAGATGGTGATAATATGACACGAGAAGAGATGAGTAAAAAGATACAAGATGAGATATTCAATGAAGAGAATAAAGAAAATAGAAAAAGACTAGTTATTAGAATTATTAAGATCTTAATTGCTGTATTTATTCTTGGTATTATTTTTATGTTATATACTACTTATATTTCTAATACATGGATAATTGTTAATGAAAAAAGAATTATTAATAAAAATATTCCAGATAGTTTTAATGGTACAAAGATTATTCATTTTAGTGATTTACATTATGGTACTACAATGACTATGGATAATGTTAAAGAAATAGTTAAATTAATTAATGATAGAAATCCTGACTTAGTATTATTTACTGGAGATTTAATAGATGATCATTATGATTTAGATAATAAAGAACAAGAAAAATTAATTAAACAGTTAAATAAGATAGATGCTAGTATTGGTAAATATGCTGTTATTGGTGAAGAAGATGGAGTTAGTTTTAATACTATTATGACTCAAAGTGGATTTAATGTACTTAATAATGAATATGATTTAATATATAAAGATGATAATAATCCAATTCTTATTAATGGACTTAGTTCTACTCTATCTGGTTTGGGTGATATTACTAAGACTTTAAAATATTATAGTGAAGATAATCATAATAGTAATATTTATTCTATTAGTATTATGCATGAGCCTGATAATGTAGAGGATTTTATTAATACTAATCCTAGTAATTTATATCTAGCAGGACATTCTCATTTAGGAGAAGTAAGAATACCTTTTATTGGTAATATTAAAGGTATTGAGGGTGCTAAAAAATATAGGAATAATTATTATAAAGTTAATAATGGAGAATTATATGTATCAAGTGGTCTAGGATGTGATGGTAAGATTAGATTATTTGATAGACCAAGTATTAATTTCTTTAGAATTAGTAATAAATAAAGAAGATTTAGTCTTCTTTTTAATTTGACAATTTTTATAAAAAATAATAATATATCTTCTTGCAGGTGATGAATATGAAGAAAATTGAAGAATTGGAAAAAGAGTATGAAGAATGTAATCCAATATCATTAGATCCTAGTAGTGAATACTTTGAATGGTATATAAAAGATTGTGATGTACATGAAGATTTTTATACTTTATTATTAGAAAGTTCACGTATAAAAACACTTCCAGGTAAGTTTATGGATTATATAGGAAAGAAGACTAATAGAAAAAAAACATTTAATGATATTATGGCTGAAGTTTTAGAATATCAAATAAAACTTATTAATAATCATCGTCTTTTATTAAGTAGAATACTTGCTTTAATGACAGATGAAAATGTAGAAAAAGTTGCTAAATTATATGAGTTTGCCAATAATAATTATGTTAATTATATGAGTTATTTAAGAGATGTTAAAGATCTTTTATCTTTTAAAATGATGGATGAATTTATTATTGATAGAGAGATGGAAGATAATTTTAATCTTGGTAACGAATTCGTTAAACAAAAGATTTATGAATTAAAAAGAAGTAATGATTTTAGTAGTAGTCCTAAAGTATATATAAAATAATAGTATTTATAAAGAAGAGAAATCTTCTTTTTTGTTTGCTTTACAATAGTTTTTATGTTAAAATTTAAGCATATTGAAAGAGAGGAGATTTTTATATGGCAAATGATAAATTTGTTCAAAAAGTAACATCACGTGATGAAGACTTCGCACAATGGTATACAGATGTTGTTAGAGAAGCTAAATTATGTGATTATTCTAGTGTCAAAGGATGTTTAAATTATTTGCCGAATGGTTATGCCATCTGGGAAAACATTCAGAAAGACTTAGACCAAAGATTTAAAGACACAGGTGTGGAGAATGTTTACCTACCGGTACTTATACCTGAAAGTCTTCTTAAAAAAGAAGCTAAGCATATTGAGGGATTTGCTCCTGAAGTTGCTTGGGTTACTCAAGGTGGAGGAGAAGAATTAGAAGAAAGAATGTGTATTAGACCTACTTCTGAAACATTATTCTGTGATTTATGGAAAAATAAAGTTAAATCTTATAGAGATTTACCACTTGTTTGGAATCAATGGAATACTGTTCTTAGATGGGAGAAAACTACTAGACCATTCTTAAGAAGTAGAGAGTTCTTATGGCAAGAAGGTCATACTATACATGCTACTTATGAGGAAGCTGAAGAAAGAACTTTACAAATGTGGAAAGTATATATTGACTTTGTTCAAGATGATTTAGCAATACCGCTTGTTGTTGGTAAAAAGACTGAAAGCGAAAAGTTTGCTGGTGCAGAAGATACTTATACAATAGAAGCTATGATGCATGATGGTAAGAGTTTACAATCTGGTACTTCTCACTTCTTTGGATCAGGATTTCCTGATGCATTTGATATTAAATATTTAGATAAAGAAAATAAATTACATAGTTGCTATGAAACTAGTTGGGGTTTATCTACTAGAATTATTGGAGCTTTGATTATGGTACATGGTGATGATTCAGGACTTGTATTACCACCAAGAATTGCACCTACTCAAGCTATGGTAATACCAATTGCTCAACATAAAGATGGTGTTTTAGATGAAGCTAATAAGTTACTTGATAGTTTAAAGGCTGCTGGTATTAGAGCTAAGATTGATGACTCTGAAAAGTCACCAGGTTATAAGTTTGCTGAACAAGAAATGTTAGGTATTCCAGTTAGAATTGAAATTGGACCTAAAGATATAGAAAATGGCGAAGTTGTAGTTGTTAGAAGAAATGATAGAGAAAAGATTACAGTTAAGATTAAAGATGTTGCTAAAGAGTTACCTAAGATATTAGAAAGTATTCAAAGTGATATGTTTAAAACTGCTAAAAAGTTCTTAGATAGTCATATCTTTAAAGCTACTAATATGGATGAAATGAAAGAAATAGCAAATAATAATATTGGATTTATTAAAGCAATGTGGTGCGGTGAAGAAGCTTGCGAAGATGAGATAAAAGCTGCAACAGGTGGATATGGTTCTCGTTGTATAGATGAAGAACATGAACATCTTGCTGATAAATGTGTATTCTGTGGTAAGGATGCAAAAGAAACTGTTATTTGGGGAAAATCTTATTAAGATTTTCTCTTTTTTATTAAAAAAAAAGAATTAATTTTTAAATTGTTTAAAAGTTAATTCTTCTTTATTATTAAATTCTTCTAATATTTTATCAACTTCTTCTGTAGATAGAGCTTTTATTTGATGATTAATAATTGATTCATAACTATATTCATCAGTTTTAAATGATAATCTACAAATTTGATTAACTTGTTTACAATACATTGTTCCATCTTTTTTAAATAATGTTAAATCAATTGGATCAAAAGTATAACCATACATATTATTATTAATTTCTTTAATGATTAATGTCTTGTTTTTTGCTAAAACAATTAATTCATTATCTTTGCTTTTAGTATTATCAATATCTGCTAAAGCATATTTTACATCTATTTTTTTTGTTCCTAATTTATCAAAAATAGTTGCTTTTTTCTCAATAAATTGTTCATTAATATCATAAAAATCAATATTCCCTTTTAATACTTCTAAATACTTATCTTTTGAATTAGTATTATTAGTATCTTTGTTATTTTTTATTAATCCATAATATAAACCAAAGCCTATTAATATTATTCCAATTATTCCAATTATTACTATTAATATTTCAACTATCTTTTTCATATGTTCACCTACTATATATATATTATATTATAGATAGTTTTAAAAAAAAAGATATAATTATATCTTCTTAGTTCTTATTTTTTGAATAGTAGCATCTGTCTTTTGATTGATTGCTTCTAGTGGTACTTGTTCTCTATCTAATCTTTCAATTAATTCTGATAGTTCTTCTAGTTTTTGATCAATAATTATTGTTGATGGTAGTTTTACTCCACTCATTAGATGTTTATATTCTAAAGCATCTTCTTCTGGTTCTTCTAATCTTGTACAATAAAAGCTTGTTCCTTGACCAGCATCAAAACCAATAAAGTATCCTACTCCATTATGTTTAATTGAATAGAAAGCTCCATAATCAGTCTTTGTTGGCATTATATAGTTTTCATCAGCATATTCATCTGTTAATTCATATAGAGCTTCTATTAAGTCTACTTTTTTTCTTTCTTCATCTGTTATTTTTTCTGGTTCATATAAGAATGAATCAGTTGAGAATGAACCATGTTCTTTAGTAAAAGAATCTAACCAATCTATATATTCTGTTGAGTATGCAATACTTTTTTTAAACTCTTCTCTTTCTTTTTGTCTTTTTATATAATCTTCAAACCAATCATTAGTCATGTTTTTGCCTCCTTATATATTTTATATCTTCGATAGACTTATCTATATTAAATCTACCATTACCAACTGGATAATAAACACTATAACATTTATATTTTTTATTATTTATTATTTTAGTATATTCTACTTTACGTGATGTAGATACCATTATCTTTTTATTTAAGAAAATACTAGATACTTGATTACCAAAAAGAATAATTACTTTAGGATTTATTATTTCTATTTCTTTTTCAAATAATGATAAGTATTCTTTATATATTGAGTCTTTTAATGGTCTTGCATCAATTTGAGTACATTTAGCTAAATTAGTAATATAAATATTATGCTTTTTAATATTATCATATACTTTATTGGCAAAAGGAATAGTCCACTCACTACTCTTTTTACTTTTTATCTCTTCATAAATATCTTTATCTAATAATTCTGTTAAATAGAATAAATCCCAGATATTTTTAGTACCAATCCATGGAGATTTTGGTCCTTGCCAAGATTTTGATGATGCGATGTTTTTACCAGTTGGATTCATAAAAACAAAGCAAATATCTGGATTTATTTCTTGACCTCCAAAATAGATTGAATCTAATGATTTATCTCCATAAATATTTTGTAATTTTTGATATTCTTTTTTTAAATCTTCTAACATACTACTTCCTATATTGTTTTTCTTTATTAAATAGTGAGACTAATCTTTCTCTATTTTCTTTTGGTGTTGATCCATCAAATACTGGAGCTTTTTCTAATTCTACTACTTGGAAATAATCCCAATATTTTAAATCAATATGAAAACTAACTATACCATTTGGAGTAAGAATTCCTGCTATAAAGTCTCCTTTATACATTGGATCATTTTCTTCATCATAATGTTTTTTACTTTTAAAAGCAAACTCTTCTGTACTATTACATAATGCTGCGAAAAGTAAGGTTCTTTCTTCATATAAATCTTCAAATGTATGATGAGTATCACTTATTTGTTTTGTAGAAAAATCTTTTTCTTTTAATTCTTCTATACTATCATTTATTTTTTTTATACCTAATTCTCCTAGTACTGAATTAATAGCTTTTTTGTTTTTAGCTAATTCATTTAATCTATCATTTATAAATTCTTTATTTTGGGCTTTAATATCGGCTTCCTTAAGTTCAAATAATAAGTCCATTCCTTCTTGATCAAACTCTTCTAAGAAACGTTTTATTGAAGTTGAATTAATTGATAAATCATGATAAAAGATTAATTTTCTAATTAAATAAATATCTTCTTCTGATATATTAAAACGATATTGATAATTAATAAAGGCTTGTTCTGATTCTACCCAATGTCCATAGAAGTGGCCTACTCCTTCTTCATCTTGAGTAAATGATTCTGGTTTTCCTATATCATGAAATAACGCAGCAAGTCTTAATCTTAAATCTGGTCCAACATTATCAACAACATGCATAGTATGTTCAAAAACATCATATGGATGCCATACTGTTTTTTGATCAAAGTCATATGTTTTTTCTATTTCAGGAATTAACTCTTTTAACTCCTCTTTTCTATTTCTTAATTCTATACTTGGCTTATCTTGTAATAGAATGTTTTCTAATTCCCTATAATCCATAATTACCTCCTGATAGTTATTTATTATAGCATAAATATAGAAATTTAAAGCAAAATATGTTATAATATTTGGCAATATTTGGAGGGATATTATGAAAATATTTAATATTGGATTAGATAATAAAGAAAGAGCTTATGTTCAAGTAGAAGATTTTATAACTTTAACTAAAGTAGGTAAACCTATTCCAGCTAGTATATATGATAAAGCTATGAAAGTTAAGTATTGTACTAATGATAATAGATATAATTTTATTGAATTTAATGAACCAGAAGAAATAGAATTTTTTAAAAATTTTGAATGGATAGTTAATTACAAAGATATTAGATATTTAACTTCTGATGAATTAAAGGCTTTAGCAAAAAGAGATAATGATGAAGCTAATGATATTGCTGAATTATGGAATACATTAACTCCAGAAGAAAAAAAACTTAATATGGATGCTGCTAATAGGTATAGTCTACTACATCATCGTATAAAATCATATGGACAAATGTTATGGCATAAGCAAGGTCATATTAGATTAAATATGCCAATAGAACCTGATGATTCAGGATGGATTATTGATTATTTAAATTATAAAGTAACTATTCAATCAAGTCTTGATCCTAATATTTTTCTTGTATTTAAAGATGATGAGAGCTTATTAAATGATGATAATTCAATAAAGCAAGAAATGATAGAAGAAGCTATGAAAGTTGCTGAAGATAATATTATTGATACTAATGAATTTTTTGCTAATGATTTTGATTTAGAAGTTAGAACTAGTGATGATAAAAAGTATTTAATTTTTGAATATAAATTAAAAGAATATGTTGATGAATTAGATAATAATAAATTAAATAAAAAAGGGAGTAAATAATTACTCCTTTTTTGTTAGCTTACCAATTACTAATTGATACTTATCTTTACTAGTAACGTCTAAATTACATGTTTGTAAGATTATAATTTTAGAGTCTTCTGTTAACTCCATATCAATATTATATAAAGATTTGTTTTTTAATTTATATAAATGTTCTAGATATGATAGCCCATTGAAGTCTTTTAAATTTACATAGTCAAAGTCTTCCCCCTCGAAGTAAGAAGAGAAAATTTCATAAGTATATTTATTAGTATCTGTATATAAATATATATTTTTATGTTCTTTATAATATTCTTCTTTTTGATATGGGATTAATTCATTAAATGGAAGTCCTTCTTCTTTACCAGAATGGCCATATAATAATATTTTATTATCTTCAATATTAGTACGATAATCCATAAAGATAGTACCACGTATATCTTTTTCTTTATTAAGATTATAATTTAGATAATAATCATTATTATTAGTTTTTACTACTGGAAAAGATATAATATTAGGTATTTCAATATAGGCAATTATATCAGGATTATTATATTTTTCTTGTAGTTTTTTAATATCTACTTTATTCTCTTCTTTAATAGTAGTTTCTTGTTTTTTTATTACTTCTACATAATTTATTTGTTCATGATAAGCAAAGAAACTTATTATTAAAAGAAGAATAGTAGTTATTATTAGTAGTTTCTTATTTAAGAAACTATCTATTCTTTCAACCATACTACCACCAACTTATTGGTTCATATTATAACACAAAAAGAGACTTTAGCCAATATTAGTCTCTTTTTTTATTTATTCGAATACTTTTTTTAGTGAGTATACAAATCCGCCAATTACTGTCATTATAAGGATAATTACAGAGTTATTTGTATTCTCATTTTCTAAACCAAGTCCAGTGTTTGGTACTCTTACTTCTACTCTATTTGGAGTTTTATAAGTAATTGTATCTACACCAGTTGTTTTTCCTGTTTCCTTTTCTGGTTCAACAGGAGTAGTTTCTTTTTGTTCAACTTTTTTGTAGATATAGTAAACATCGATCGCACCATTTTGATATTTACCAGTTGTTGGTCCTACTACTTGAACAAATTCATAATCTTTAAATGCTTTAAGTCTAGTGTTGTAGTCATCTTTTGCTACTTCACCACTTGTTTCAACATTTTCTCTTAATTTTTGACCATAGATATTGATATAGTGAGCAACTACTTTACCAATCTTTGGTTCTTCTGGTTCTGGATTAACTGGTTCTGGATCAGTTTGCTCTTTTAATTTATAAATATAAATTACTGTTTTTGATCCTTCTTCAATTATTCCTTCAGTTTCTCCTACTGACTTTACAAATTCATATTTTTCAATATCTTTTTGCATATCATAGTAATTTTTATTTACTTCTCCAACTACTTTTTCTGGAGTAGCAATTTCATTACCTTCAGTATCGATGTAATAATAATTTACTTCTCCTAAAACAGGATCTGTTTCTGGTTTTGGATCTTCTTCAGGAGCTGTAGTTTTCTTATAGATATAATTAACTACAATTTCACCATCGATATATTTTCCTACTTCTTCGCCTTCAACTTTAACTAGTTCATAGTCTTTAATGTCTTTAGCATTAGTAGTATAAGTTTTATTTACATCATCTGCACTTGTTACTTTAGCAGCGATGATGTTTCCTTCTTCATCTAAGAAATTAGCAACTACTGTTCCAACTTTTGGATCTGTTGGAGTTGGTGTAGGAGTTGGTTTATCTTCTCCATCACTTGGAGTATTACAATCAGTGCAACTATCATTGTTTTCGTTGTTGTTGTTATTTTGATTGTTATTATCTCCTGTAGCTGATGATGAAGTATTATCACCTGTGTTTGTTGTTTGTGTGTTATCACCTGTTGTAACGTCTCCAGTGTTTACTGTTTGAGTATTATCTCCTGTAGTTGATGTAGATGTGCTATCACCTGTTGTATTAGTATTTGTATTAGTACTATCTCCACCTTCTGCAGTATTAGTGTTAGTACTATTACCTCCTTCTACATTATTAGTGATAGTATTATCTTTAATTTCAGTACTATTGTTATTTGTATTACTTCCACCTTCTGCAGTATTAGTGTTAGTAATTTCACCTGTTGTTGAATTAGAAGTATTAGTAATATCTCCTATTTCAACGTTTGTATCTCCAGTAGCAACTGTATTTGTTGGATTGTTTTCAACATTAACATCTCCTGTAGTTGTTGAATTTTCTACATTTGTATCACCTGTTGTTACAGTTGTATCTCCAGTAGTAACATTAGTGTCTCCTGTAGTAACATCTCCAGTTGATACATCAGTATTATTTTCTACTGTTGGATTGTTTTCGATATTTACATTAGTTTCATCTTGGTTGTTATTTTCATTATTTATGTCATTATGATTATCTACATTAGTATCATTATGAACTTCATTATTTGTATTATTTTCACTATGATTATCACTATTATTTTCATTGTTTATAGTAATATCAATGTTAATTACAGGTTGATTATTTTCTGAATCTTGATTATTGCAATTATTGTTGCAGCATGAGTTGCAGCAGTTGCAGCAAGATCCTGTGCAAGTTCCATCTTCAGGAGTTGATGGTTCTTCTTCTTCGACCTTCTTATATGTATAGTAAACATCAGTTATTCCTTCTACAACTTTACCAATTCTGTTTTCTGGAATTGATGTTCCTACATATCCTTTGATTGCTTTTTGACTTGTGTAATAATCACTACCAACTGTTTTCTCAATTATTACATCATCAACAATTGCATTACCTGCTTCATCTACGTAGTGAGCAATTACTGTTCCTACTTGTTGGATATCTTCTTTTTCTTTATAGATGTATACAACTTCAGTTGTTCCTTCTTCTATAGTGCCTGTTGTAGCACCATGTACTGATACTAATTCGTAACCTTCAAAAGTTTTTTCTTCTGTAGTATATTCATCTCCTACTTTTCCAGGGATTACTACATCTTCTTCAACTAATTTATTTCCATCAGTTGTGATATAGCTTACTACTACTTCGCCTTCTTCAATTACTTCTGCAGGATTTTTTACATATACATAAGTAACTTCAGTAGTACCTTCCTCATATACTCCTGTAGGATTACCAATAATTAGCTTACGAGTATATCCTTCAAACACTTTATCTTCAGTAGTATATTCAGTTCCTACTTCTTTAGTATCTTCAAAATAGTCTAATTGATTATTATCTGTATCAATATAGTATACTTTCAAATCACCATTAACTACTACTTTGTCTTTTTCATAGTAATAAGTTACTTCTATTGGTTCTGGCCATGGTTCTTCATCTGTATAAGTACCATTAGCTTCTCCTTCAACTCTTACTAAATGATATCCTTCAATATCTTCTGCTTTAGTAGTATATTCACTACCAATAGTTCCTACTTTTGGATCTACTTCTACTAATACTTCATTAGTATTAATATCTAAGTGATTGATAATTACTTTTCCTACTCTTTCGTAGAAATAGTATACTTTAATATCTTCTTTGTTTTTATATGTTCCAGTAACATCACCTATAACATTTACATATCTGTAACCATCTAATTCTAATTGCTCTGTTTCATAATTATCAGTTACAGTTCCTTCAGTTGTAATTGTTTTAATTACTTCTAAAGTTTTGTTATCTAAATAAGTTGCTGTTACTGTTCCTTTTTGTTTTTGATAATAGTAATAAACATGGATATCTTCAGCAGCATATTCTCCTGCTAAGTCTCCTTCAGTTCTTACTACATCATAAATATCATATTCTTCACCGTCTAATCTTGAAGTTTCATATGGAGTTCCAATCTTTTCAGATGAAACTACTGGATCTACAAGATTATTTCCAGTTTCTGCATCAATATGATGAACATATAAGTTACTATCTTTTAATTCATAATAATAGATAATTACTTCTGGTTCATAATATGATTCTGCAGTATATGTACCAGATGTATGATCTGGATCTGTTACTAATTGATAATTAGTAATATCAGTTTTAGCAGCTGTTGCGTACTCAGTACCTACAACACCTTCTTTATTAGTTTGTTCTGCAAGAACTGCATCAGTTCCTTGCTCTAAGTATTTAACTACTACTTTTCCAATTGGATCATATACAAAGAAGATATGAGTATCTTTCTTAGTTATTAGTTTATCTCCACTAAAGTTAGTTGAAGCTTCAGCGTTATGCTTATATCCAGCGATAGTTTTTGGTACTGCAATATCAGCATAAGAATCTCCTATATTTCTTGTTTCAGCAATATAGTAATTCTCAACTGGATTACCATCTCTATCTACATCGATAAGATGTCCTTCTGGATCTACATGATAGATATATACATTTCCAATTGTAATGTCATAGTAATAAATAATTGTTTGCTCTTCTGAAGTAATTTTTCCATTAATAGTTGGATCTTCTACTTCATTACCATTTACTTCCACTCTATCTAGAGCATAATTTTCATAAGTTTTTGGTTGTGCAGTAAAGTCTGCATCAATTGGTTTGTTGATTTCGCTTTGTTCTAAAATTTGTCCATCAACAGTTTGATAGATGATAGTTACTTTACCATCTTCATTAATTGTGTTTTCAATTGTTAATCCATTCTCTGTTAAAGTCCAATTATCTGTTGTAGTTTGATAACAATCAATTGATTGCTCTTCAACTGTATATGTTATCGCATTACCTTGTTCATCAAATGGATAAATAGTAAACTCTTCTGAAGTCCAAGTGTTGCCTTCTCCTTCTAGAGTAACTTCTTTATATAATGTTTTATTTCCTTCACTATCTGTTGCATATACGTTTAATGTTAATGATTCTGGACGATAATCTTCTTTTCCTGCATCATTCCATACTTTTGTAATAGCAACATTTTTTTCTATTCTTACCCATTCAGCAAAGACATTATAAACTAATCTATCAACTGGTACTGTAGTTGGATCTGGTGCATTAAATACTGTTCCAATATCCACTGGCTTTTTAACGCCATTTTCCAACATATAATATCCGACAAAATCATATCCTGGTTTTTCATAACCATATCCTTTTGGATCACTGTCTAATACAACAATATTATCTTTTGCAATAGTTGATTCATCAGAATGAATTAAGTATGTATTAGAAAGACTAGTATTAGCTTCTTTAAATACATTTAATGTTACTGATGGTTGATACCATGCATATGATGTAATTGTACCAGTCCATCCAGATGGATATAAGTGATTACCATTTTCATCTTTAAAGAAATATGTAAATGTATCACCTGGATTATATGTTTTTGTATCATCTGTTTGATCATTATTATCATCATATTTCCAATATAATAATTCATAATGAGCTGGAACATCGCTACCATTTTTAAATTTAGTTGTATAAGTATCTCCTGCTCCTGAACCGCTTACGATTCTATCTGTCTTACTACTATGACCAAGATTGTCTATTTCTTGATTAGTAAGTACAGGTAAATAATATACATCCCAATAAGAATAGAAATTAATAACTACATCTTCATCAAGTACATTTCTTGATGTAAAACTAATAGCCCAAGGTCCATTGTTTTCTGTAGAAATAGCAGTTAATCCTTTAAGATAATCTGCATTTAAAACATAGTTTTCATCTATTTTTGTTCCGTTAGATTCAGCATCATACCATCCAAGAAGAGTGTATTCTCTAACTGGATCTCCAACTCTATCGTTTTCTTTGTTAGTAGTTGAATTTTTATTAAATCCAGTATATGGACGATCTGATTCTGCATCAAATATTTGATCTATTGGTAATCTTTGAGTCCATGTTACTCCAGGACTTATATTGTTTGAAATTGTTTTAGCAATATAAGTACCATCTGGTTTAACATCCCAATAATTAATTGTTAATTTATGTGGTTCTGGTACATATTCTTCTTCCCAGATAGCATATAAATCAACTGTTTCTACTGTTTGTAATGATGTTTTAGCAGTAACCATAACTTTTCTATAATTTGGTCTATACTCTAAAGGAACATCATTGTTTGGATTTTCATCGTCTCCATTTATTGTTACATTGTCAATAAGTTCTCCGTTTTCAGTTAGTGACCATCCTAAGAAATTGTATTTCTTTCCATTAACTGTAACTGTTTCAGGAATTGTTCCATTTGGAAGTGATGATCCATATCCTGAATTTATAGTTTTTGTACCATTTAATGTATAAACTGAATCATGCCAGTTTACAATTACCTTAGGTGTTACTGATTTTACCCAATTAGCATAAATGTAATAATCATTTGTTGCTTCTAATTCGTTTAAAACGGTTACTCGTATACCATATGGATATGATGTAGTAGATGTTGATATAGCAAATCTACTGAAACCACTTTCAAAATCACTGTTTGGGACACCTGAAGTATTTGTGAAAGCATTGGCGTTGTTTTCATCTAAATACCATCCTTCAAATGTATAAGTATAATCTCCTTCAGTGAATTTTGTAGTTGATGCACTATATTGTGTACCTAATCCGAAGATTGAATACATATTTAGTCCATTTTTAACGTTATCTCCTATACTAGTTCCCGCTTCATATTCATATGTTTTATAATCTTTATATTCTCCTGTTCTGTTGTCTTTAATATGAATTCTAACAACATTATTTTCAGGTTCTTCAGCGTCTCTTGTTGGCTCTTCAGACACGCCTAGTAATCCTACTTCTTCTGTAGAATTTTTAGTTTCAATGTTTTGTTCTTCCGTTGGCGCACGAGCTGGTGCACTCTTCAAGACATTATTGGCCTCTGCGCTTGAAGTCTCATTGTTAAGTGAGATTTTTGGTGCACTCACTTCGATAACTTCTTCGGAAGGAACATAAGCTTCAGATATTTCTTCAGCATAAATAATTGTTTCAGGGTTGCCCTTTTTTTCTACGATATCTGTATTGGTGCTAGATACTGTAGTTTCTGCTTTGACGTCTGGTAACGAAATTGGCGCAAAGTTAACCAATACTGTTAAAGCTAATGCAGTACCTAGCTTGAAATACTTATTCAAGCTTATACCTCCATTTCGTTTTAACAAGTTAGTCAGTTGTCAGCAATAAATTTTATTGGTGCATTGGTGCGAAAATTGCTTCTCACATTCACCCTTGTTGTCTTACTATACTAGTTTATCATTTGATTTTTGTCAATTAAAAAAAGAAGAAATTTTATGTTTTTTCTTCTTTCCATACATTATTATTATTTTGTTGTGTTTCTATTTTTCAGCTATGACAGTTTTCATTTTTTTAGATGCAGCATTTACTGTTTTCATATCTGGAGTCATTGTCCAAGTATCTTGGGTACCTAAATGACCTACTCCAACACTATCTGATCCATCTACTGATTGTTCTATTATTTGATAGTTTTGTCCTTCTAAAACTGATTTAAATAAGTTAGTAATTACTTTCTTATTCATATCTGTTTCATATAAACCATCAAATGATTTTAATACTTCATTGTAGTTAGTTAGTGTTGAAGTTGAAACTACTTTTTTAGCAATAGCAATAGCAATCTTACGACAATTTTGTTGACGTACTCTATCTCTTCCTGGGAAAGCCATTCTTTCTCTAGCAATTGCTAAAGTCTCAATTCCATTATATGTTTTACATCCTTTAGTAACATGTAATTTACTTCCTTTAGTATCATCATATGTTCCTTTTACTAAGGCATGATTTGTTATAAAGTCATAGTCAGAACAGAATTCTATTCCACCTACTTTATCTACTACATCTACCAAATTATTTGTATTTAAATTAACTGTATAATCTATTTCTACATCAAATAATTTTTCTAATGCTTCTTTTGATACTTCTGAATCTAGTGAACCTAGTGCCATAAGTGTATCTTTCATATTATAAGCTGGTACATCAATGTAATAATCTCTTGGAATTGATGTTAATACTACTTTTTTAGTTTTAGTATTTACTGTTGCTAACATATTGAAGTCTCGCATAATACCAGTAAAGTCTAGGCCAGCAATGTAGATTGTATAAACATCTTTTATTTTATCATTTCTTGGTATTATTTCAGATACAGTAAATTCTTTTATTATTTTAAAACTTGATTCATCGAACATATTTGTTGAATCAAATAAATATTTATAATTTCCTTCTGCAATAAGTAAGTATTCATTCTTTGATGCATCTATTTGCCAAAGTGTTTTTGAGACATCATCAGTATCAATATATTTATAATCACCTAATTCTTCTTTAGCTTTATCAATACTTCTACTATATTTATAATAATAAATATTAGTATCTTTAGTAAAATTAGATGTATCATTAGCTGTATCTTTGGCTGATGCTACTACATAGTATTTTGTATTTACTGTAATTGTTCCAGTAAAGCCTTCATTAATAAATTTATTAGTATTATGTAAATAATAACTTGCTACTAAATTAGCTATCATTGATAATATAAATAGTATAATGCCAAATATCTTAGTCTTTTTAAAATGATGT
Source organism: uncultured Bacillota bacterium (assembly GCA_946630315.1). GTDB lineage: Bacteria > Bacillota_I > Bacilli_A > RF39 > UBA660 > UBA3789. The sequence goes on from CAMOYT010000005.1 coordinate 34,695, forward strand.
TTTTTTAGATTTACTAAGATAAATGGTATTAATAAGACTATTACTTCTAATCCTATTACTATCATTAAATACTTGTTTGGTAAGACATTTAAATCTATTATTATAAATATAGTTATAGCAGCTAAGATGGTTGCTATTAAACCTATAATATTTCTTGATATTTTACCTAATTTCATGTAATTATCATCTCCTATTATGTATTTATTTTATCATATTAAATATGTCAATAAAAGGATATATTGCAAAATTTATACTTTTATGGTATAATTATTACAATGAAGAAATTCAGAAGTGAGAATACTATTCTTTGAAGGAGTATTCGGTTGTAGAACATTACTTAGGTAATGTTCTTTTCTTTTATTAAAAAAAGTCATTTTAAATGACTTTTTGTTTTACTTGTTCTGATTGTTTTAAACCTAAATAATTTATAATTTCTTCTGCTAAGTCACGATCTTTTTCATTTTGTAATTTATAATTACCATCTAGTAATACTTCTTTTTCTAATAAAGTTAGATGAATTATATTTAATGGTTCACTATACTCATTTAAGAATTCTTGTTCTATATAATGATCATGTTTAGTATTATATCCATCTTCTTCTCTTGTTACTTGATAATAAAAGTGATTACCTATATCTTCATAGTAAAAACTATTATCTTTAGCTTTTGTCCAGAATGATTCTTTTTCTATTCTTGATGATAATATTTTTATAATTGCATCACTTGTTAATAATTCTTTTTTAGTTTCTTCATCTACTAAGTCTAATAATAAGTTATATAATCTTTTATTTATTTCATTATCTTCATATTGAAATTTATTATTATTTTTATTTAAACCTAGTAATCTTTTTGCTAAATATTTATTAGACATCTTTTTAGTTTCTTTTAATTTTTGTACTAATCTTTCCATTCCCCCATCACCTAGTTGGTTATTATAACATATTTTGTTTTTTTAATCAAACAAGGTAACTATCAGTAGATTGTTCTAATACTATTACACTTTCTTGATTAAATAAATCTTTTAATAATTTAGCTATTTCTAAAGCTTGTTTTTTATTAATATAGACAAAGGTAATACTTAGACTTTTTTCCATGATATATTTACCATTTTCATGGATATATCCACCATCCATAGTATGAATAGAATAACCTACTTTATTACTTTTACAAACACTTGTTACTATTTCTATAAACTTTTCTGTAGGTAACATTTGTTCATATGTATCTTTATCTTTTAAACCTATTATTATTTCATATTTTGATTGTTTTAGTTTTTTCATAATACCTCCAATTAAAAGGAATTAATTATCTATTAATTCCTTTTTCTTTTTTTGCATAATCTTTATAAGTTAAATGACTTAGTACTTTTAACTTTTCATTATCTATTATTTCTTCTTTATCATTTAAAGGAGTATCTTCTTCTAATAGTTTAATCATATCTCTTATTACTTCATTTGTTGTTTCTTCTTTAACAATCTTAATACTTTTATTAAGTGTTTCTATTTGATTATCCATTATAGAACATCTCCTTCCTTTACTTCATCTTTTCTGATTCTATTGATATATTCTTTCATAATAGCAATTCCAAGTTCTTTTCTTTTTACTATTTTATCTAGTAGTTTTTCTGAGTTTGCATTATCTAGACTTTCTACATATGGCCTAAATATTTCTTTATATTCCTCATCAGAAATTTCTTCTACTATTTTAATCTTTTCATCAAAAATAGTAAAGTCTAAATCTATTTCTCCTCTTTGATATCTTTCAAATAATAACTTATAAATAGGTGTTCTTCCATTACCATTTGGTACATAACTAAAGTCTGGTTCAAGACTTCCTTCTTCATCTAAGAATCTAAAACTTTGTTCTTTATCTACTCCTCTAATATTATCATTACTATCGATTATGAAGTTACCAGGGAAACAATCAAAGTTACATAATAAGAAATCAACTATATATTCTTGAAGTAATTGTCTCTTATATTTAGGATCTAGTTCTCCACCCATAGTTGCCCATCTGTCTAGAAGATTTTGATCACTACTTAGTTCTATTTTTTCTTGCTTAGATACACGTAGTTTTTTATCTCCTACAACTTCTACTTCTACTGCTGTATCAGGACTTATTATTTTCTGAAGAATAGAAGCTGCTTTTTGAATTTCTGCTCTAAATCCTTGATTTCTAAGATTTTGTTTATCAACAGCTGGTTTTAATAAATATGTTTTATCTTCAGTATGTTCTTTATACATAATACCTGATTCACCCATATTTGCTTCTTCAATATCAATTATGTCTTCATCAGTTAGTTTCTTCTCAATAGCAATAGTTTGAATTAATAATTCTATTTTTCTTAGATGATGTTTATCATCATTTTCTATTACTCTATTTACTAAAGTTCTTAATCTTACTAATTGAGATAACATCTCTTTATAATTTATTTTTTGAGATTTATAACTATCTCTTATGCATTCTATACAATAGTCTATTTGAGATTGCAATGAAATACCTCTTTGACCATTATATATTACATTAAAGATATCATCTATTGTAGATTGTTCTTTTAATCTTTTTTTTGCTTCTTCATATCTTTTTCTAGTTATTTCTTCATATTTTCTCATATCCATTCTAATAATTGGAATATTAAAATATGTTGCGACTCTTACTTGAGCTTCAGTTGGATGTGGTCCATTACAAAGAATTGCTTTTGGCATTACTCCTTTTCTAAAACCTGCTACTTCATTATAACTACTATGATGATTTACAGCAGTTGATTGATTTAGACTATCTATGTCCATGTAGCAATTACTACTTGCTGTTGGCTCAAGTTTATGACCACCATGTTCAACATATAAGTCTCTACCATACATGAATAGCATAAAGTCATCTGGTAATTCATCAAAAATTAGAATAATTCCTGATGTATCTGTAGAATTTAACATCCAAAAACCTTTATCTGATATTGAAGATGTAGATAGAGTTGATGCTCCATCCAGTTTTGTCCATAAAGATGGATCTTTCATTAACATTTCATATAAACTATTCATTTTAGCATCATAATGATAGATTCTATGTACTAAGAAATGGAATGGTTCTTCATTCATATCTATTAATTCATATTCTACTTCTTTTAAGTTTCCATCATTATCAGTAATTGTAGCAACTTCTCTTGTTCTTTTACTTTCTAGTTTATCTACTTTACTAAGTCTTATATTAAATTCAGTATTATATATTCTTCTAACTTTTAATGTAATATCATTTACTATGTCTGAATAATCAAATATATTATTTTCTTTATCAAGGTTAGCTTGAATTAATCTATGTAATTCTTCTACATTATCTGTTTCTATTATTTCTTTCATTAATAAAATTACTTTTAATTCAGCTTTATTAAATCTTAAATCATTGGCTTTTTCTGAATCTAGATTTTTTTCTATTTCTTTTATTATGTGATATATTTGAGCAAAATTATCTAATCTATGAGTTGTAAAGAATGTTTTTAATGATTCTATAGAAGGATGACCAAATGTATGGGCTAAAAAGTCTTTTAATTCAGAAACATCAGTACTTACTAACATATCTTTAGCATATTTATCTACTACTTCATCATAATGAGTTAATTCTTCTCTAGTAGAAATATGATATAAGTTTCTATTAGTAATTACTTTGGTTAGATTAATTACTTCTTCACTTGTTAATTCTTTATCAATAATATTTTCTATTAAATCTTTATATTTACTAAAGTATCTAAAAGCAAAATGTATTTGTTTATCATCATTTGGAAAAATATGATATTTCTTTATTAATTCTAAATAAGATAATACTAATTCTTGTTTTCCTTCTTGGATTAATTGTATTAATTCAGTATTAGCTCCTGAATTATATTTCATTAAGTTTACTGTATTTTCTGTTCCTATAGAAGGATAAATATATTTTACTAGTTCATATGAAAATACTGGATTTTGTTTTATTGTATTTACTTTTCCATAGGCATCTAATAAATTATTAGCATTTTCTCTTTCCTTTAATTGTTCTTCTGTTAAGTCTTTATCATCTATTATAGAATATAAATTAAAATACTTTTTATATACTAAATTAGGATCTTCTTCTAATAATTTTATTATTATATTTGTTATTTTTTCTGTAAGAACAATTTCATCTGTGTGAGTTGCTACTATATCTAATAATCTTATTAATAGATCTTTATTATTTAAATCTATTGAGTCTAATTCTATTATTTTTTTAATTACTTCTATATCTAGGCTTTCTAGATTTATAGCTGATAAGTCTGGAATATTTGATAATAGTTCTTTAGTAATAATAGATGGGTCTGCATATATAATAGCATTTGGATAAGTCTTAATAGCTATTTCTAAAGCTTTTATGCTAGTACTTAAGAATGGAAGTGATTGGTATGCTCTTCCATCTTTAGTTATAGCTTCTATACAAATATCTTCATACTTTTCAGTATCTGGACTTATACTAGAAATATTAGATGGCCCTAGTAGAGCATATAATCTTGCTACTTCATAATCTAGTTTTAATTCATTAGATATTTTATAGAATACATAACTATCATATTCTAATATTTTTAATACTATTTCTTTAGAATCTAATACTTCATTTATGTAATTATGAAGTGAATAATATTTTTTAGGATCTTCTAAGATTAGTTTTTTAGTAATACTAATTATTTCTTCATCTTTATCTTCTTGATCTAGATATTTTACAAATAATAATGGTTCTTTTATATAATTAGCTTTAGCATAACTTTTTATAAAACTATCTTTATTATGTTTTTGTAACCAATCAAAGCATTCTTCTTTATAATCACTTGTTTCTAAATATTCAGTAATCTTTTTTAATTGTTCTTCTTCTGGTAATTTATCTAATTCTTTTAAATTTAGAATAAATAATATTTTATCTTTATCTTGTTGTCCATTTACTTGATAAAAGTCATCTTCAGTATACCCATATCTTTCAAATAATTCTATTAAATTAGTATAAGAAATAGTTGAATTATAAGTTGGTAAGATTGCGACAAAAGATGCTTTTGATTCACTATATACTTTATCAAATATAGGTAATAATATATCTTTTTTAGATTCATAAGTATTATTAGTTAATGCTACTAATATTTTTTCAATATTATCAATGTTCCATATATCTATAGGTATTTCTTTATCATTATTTAAAGCATATCTAATTATATAAGAAGAACTGTCTTGATTTAATATATAACCATTATTAAAAGCTATTTCTATTACGTTTGTATCTGGATATGATAATAAGTCTATTACTTTGGGATATTTCTCTGCTGCTACTTGAAGAGTTTTACTATCTAAATCATATGTATTTATATATTCTATGATTTCTGGATTAGCAATAATTAATCTTGTTTTATCTTCAGGAGATAATCCTCGATAAAATTTAGATACTATATATGGACTTTTTATTACTAATTGTTCTAATAATTCTATATCTTCTTTATATTCAACTGGTAATAATTCTATAATATCTGGTTCTTCTAATATTTTTTCTACTATGAAGTCTTTATCATCTTTATAGTCTTCTAAACAATAAATAATATATCTAGGATTAGTTTTTAAATGTTCTTTTAATATTTCATGTTCATCTTCTGCAAAATTAATATTTGTAATTGCTTTTGATAAGAAAGAACTTCTTTCAATATTTGTTGGAGATGGAATATATCCACCTACTATAGCTTTTTTTAATAATTTTTCATTACCTGAATAATCATAGTATTTAACAAATTGATAATGTCCTTTAGATACCATACCATCTATTACACTTCTTTTGGTATTATCAAACATATATACTTTAGATTGTAATAATGACTCTACTTGTTCTGGATCTAAATTATCAATTATTAAACTTATTATTTTATGGTCTTTAAGAGCTTCTTCAATATTAATTAATTCAATAATATCCATTTCTTCTTTAGATATATTTAATAATAAGTCTTTTACATCTATAGAACATAGTTTAGCTATTTTTATTATTTTTTCTTTAGGTATAGAAGACTTATATAAATGTAGTAATAAATTATTACCTCTAGATATTTTTTCATCTAAAGATGATACTTTTTCGGCAATTATATCAATATTATCCTCATTAATTATTTGTAATACTACTTCGCCATCTAGAATAGGATGCTCTAAGAAATCTTCTAATGAATAATTATTATCTTTTAATATTTGTAAATCATTTTCATCTATATGTATATGTCTACTATTCAAAGTAGCTATTTCATATCTTTTATGCTTTATATATGTAGTAAATAGAGCTTTTTCTACATTATATGAATAATCACTAAGCTCTTTTGGATCTGGTAGTTTTCCAGATACTAATTCATAGTATAAATCTGTTATTTCTACTAATTCAGATGAATCATAGAAATATGTGGTAGCATATTTTAAAGCATCTGTATGTCCTTCTTTTAAGTATTTTAATAGAACTTCTTTAGACATAACAGATGGATAATAACTTTGATATTTATCTATTATGCTTTTTAATTCTTCATATGACATATTTACACGTGCTGCTAAAGTAACATTTTCTTGTGAAATATCTGATATTAATCTTTCTCTTACTTCTTCTATTGTTGGTAAAATATGTTTATCTTTTAAATGTTCTATTTCTTGTAATTCTTTTGGTAAAGAGTAATATTCTTCATCACTTATTTCATCTAATCCAAGTGCTTTAGTAATTGATTTTAGATTGTAATTATTAACATGACTTAATACATCATAATGCCCTTCTTTGATTAGTTTTAGGGCAGTTGATCTTTGTATTTCAACATCACTTTTAATAGATAATAGATTTATGAAATCTTCATAAGTAATTTGTTCTACATCTTCTTCTTTTAAATTACACATAAAGAATAAAGCTCTTTTATCACCTAATGCATAATATGTTTTTAATAGTTCTTCACTATATCCATTAAATAATATATAATCTTCTAATTTGAAACCTAATTCTATTATTCTTTCAGCTACTTCTTTAGAAATAGTTTCATTAGGTAGTCTTTTTGGTTCTTCTTTATTACCTAATAAATAGCTAATGATATTAGATTCTATTATTCTACTAGGATTAGTCTTTTGACATTCATAAACAAAGTTAAATTCTTCTAAATTAGTATAAATATTTTCTAAGTTTTTTATATATGTATATTTTCCTTGAGATACTAAATATTTATTATAAGATAGAGATTTAGATAATGGACCTGGTGAAAATCTATCACCTGTATATTTAGATAAATCTACTTCTTTTGATACTAATAGTTCTATTATTTCATCAGTTATTGCTTTAGGAGAAGTATATGATAATACATCATAATCACCTTTATTTATGAAATATTTTAATAATGGCATACTGTCTCTATAAGTACCTTCTACTCTAATATAATCTTCAATACTAAAATCTGTTATTTTAGATACTATTTCTTCATCTGGATTATCGATAAATACTATGGCTTTTGAGCCATATTTTTCTATTAATTTAAGAGCAAAAGACTTATCTTTAATAACAGATATTTTGCTACCATCACTAAATCTTAATATTATTTTATCTATTATTTCATCTATATTAGATATATCTTCTTCTATTAATGAAGATAGTAATTTTTTTATATGTTGCTCTGAATGGAATGATGAATTATATTTTTTAAGTATAGCAGTATTTCCTTTTTTTAATTCTTCTACAACAAGAAAAGTACATTTTTCTATTTCATTAGCTAATAGATATTTAACTAAAGTAGAATCAGTACTTGACTCAACTATAGACTTAGTAATTGATTCAGGAACCATATATCCTTCAGCACTAATTATTTCTTTATCTGTATAACCTAGACTTAATAAAATATCTATATCTTCTTTAGTATCTATAATTATATAATTTAAAAAATCATCTATTTTATCATGACATTTTTTTATAAGTTCATAAAAGAATGATTTAGGAAATAAGAATGAGATAGTTAGAATAGTATTTACTAAATCTTCTTCTGAAGTTATTGTATTAGAATTAATATAATCTAATATTTCAGGATTATCTAAGTATGGTTTAATAAATGAAAAGTATTTATCAAACAATCCATTTTTTCTAGCTTCTTCTACAAATTCTTCAAAGCTATCTAATCCATCAAAATCTTCATAATCTTTATAAAAATCTTTTACTTGTTTAACTAATTTTAATACTATATCTTGCATATTATCACCTATTATTATTTTATCATAAAAGATGGAACTCTACACTCTATTTTTAGTTATTTATTAAGTTAATAATTATAGCTATTATTTTATTTTTAATCAAAAAAAAAGAAATATTGTATTTTATTTCTCTTTTATATATTTTTTTAATATTTTATTATTACTTTTACTTATCTTTTCTTTATATGCCTCTAAATATTCAGGATCATTATCTTTTAAATAATAAAATTCATACATTACTGGAAGTAGTTCATCATAATCACTTTCTTTATACTCTTTATTTAAATCTCTATATAACAATAATAAATGTACATATTCATGTATATTAATAGATACAGTAAGATCATCTTTTATTTTAGGTACACATAGTTTTATATCTTTAATAATATTATTATCATCTACTATAGGAAATACTCCATAAAAGTGCGTAGCTTCTTCACTATGATCTAAATATACAGTTTTAGGTTTAATATATTCAAATACTTCTTCATTATATATTTCAGTATCCTTTAAAAACTTTATAAATTTATTTCTCATAATAACACTTCCTTAATTGTTTATTATTATAATTATTAAATACTAATTTAGTCAAATAAAAAAAAGTAGAATTACTACTTATTTTTCGATACTCTTTTCTTTGCTATTGCTATTATTTGTTAAAACTATAGATATTATCATTGTTAATATTGAGATACATTTTGAAACATTGAGCATATTACTTTAATTAGAAAAAATATTCTTTTTAATACCCTTTAGTAAAATTGCATTAATGATAAGTTTAACATTTGGTCTTAATTTTTCAATTAATAATGGAAAAATAAAGATAGTACCTATTTGAGTTATTAAACTTGCTAAAGCAGCACCTTCTGCCCCAAGAATTGGAATCATATAATAATTTAATATTATATTGCATATTGCACAAGGTATATAAATATATTTTAAACAATTCTGTAATTTTTCACATACTATCCATGGATCTCTGGCAACACCTAAATATGAAAAAGCAGTATACCAGGTAAGAATTCTAAGTACTCCAATTGAGGCAAGATATTTTTCTCCATATAATATACTAATTATTAAATTTGAAAATAAAGTAATGAATAATGAGACAAGTATAGATATATAAAAAACAATGGCATATAATTGCTTATTTCTTTTTTCATATTCTTTCTTATTTTTATTGTGAGATTTCATAATAACTGGAGTTAAAGATGTAATAATAGCAGAAAGTAGTATACCACTTAAACTAGAAATTGTTACAGCAATGGTATAATACCCAACTTCAGTGTCACTAGCCATTTGTTTAAGCATAAATCTGTCAGTTGAATTATATAGAGCTACCATCATTCCACTTATTATAAAATGATAACTCTTATTTAATAAGTTTTTTGCTTGTGACGTAGAAAAGCTTAATCTAGGTCCTCCTTTTTTTCTATAAATGATATAAAGTGAGATTGCAACTGCTATAAACTCTATACTATTCGATAAAGCAAACCATTTTACACTCATCCCAGTAACTAATAGTACTATTTTATATAAAGCCATTATTAAATATGCAATAGTTGTTGATATTTCAACATATTTTGATTGAAGCTTAGATTGAAACCAATACTTAAAAGTTTCAAAAATATTGAATAATATGGATATGCTATATAAAGAAATGACGAATGTTGTTAAAAAATCTCCTTTATCAACTAATAAAGATATACCTATAATTGTTATCAGTGACATGAAGCTGGAGATCAATTTTAATATCAATGTTGTCCCTATTATTTCTCCTTCTTTTTTTGGATTATCGATAAATTCTTTTACTATAATTGAATTAATTCCTAATGAACATATTGATGTAAAGAATGTTGTATATGCCGCCGCATAACCAATTAATCCATAATTAGATGGACCAAGATATCTTGCTGATATTACACCAACAATAAAATTAATTAACATATAAAAAATTCTACCAGCTAATATCCAACTTATATTAGACAATACTTTATTGTTTTTTATTTTTTTTAACATCGAGCTCACCTCTATTACTTCTGTACCAATTATCTTTCAATTTATAGGCTTTACTACATGGCCCATCTTTATACTTATCAAACTCTTCGCTTTTCAATAGACATTTAGACATTTCAACAAGTCTATTAGCCGCAATTTTTGAATTCCATAAATCTATAATTGTATTATATGCTTTTTTTTCAATGCATTTTAAGTATTTATCATTATTTAATATTTTTCTTACTTTATTGTATAGATCATATGTTTCTCCATTCTCATAAATAATCCCATTTTCTCCATTTTTTATTAAGAATGGAACTGAGCCTATTTCATGTGAAGCTATTACAGCGCATGCACTATTCATTGCTTCATTGAGCACTGCTCCCCATCCTTCTCCCTTATCTGATGTAAAAAGGAAAATTTGACTTTCTTCCATATATTTTCTTACTTCACTTGGGTTCATCGAGCCTAATAATTTTACATTTTTTTCAAGATTATTTTTTATTATCAAATCATTTATTTGATAATAAATTTCACCTATTCCTATCATATTAATAATAAATTCATATTTATCGTCTTTCAGTTTTTTTGCTATTTCAATAACCACTTCTGGATGTTTCCATTCTAAAAAACGCCCGACCCATAAAATTGAATTTTTCTTTTTTCTTCCTATTATATCATCTATATTTGAATATTCTTTAGTTTCAGGAAAATATCCCCATTTATAAGTCTTATTTTTATAAGCATATGCAATATTAAAGTCATTTGCAGCATAGGCTGATGCACATAATAAATAAGTATTATTTCTTTCAATTAATGTTCTTTTTAATAATAATGATAGAAATGTTTTTAGTCTAAATCCTTTTTTAAAAACTCTTTCTGAATATCTAAATACCAGTTTTTTTTGCTTTAATCTATTTTTAATATATTTATTTGAAGCACTTCCTATAATAACAACATCACTGTTCAATGCCAAATTATATGCTATTTTCTCATCCTCATATGCTCTAACTACAAAGTCATATTTTTTATTCATATCTTCATATCCGAGCAATTTTCTATCATTTGGAATTGTTTGAGTAGCAACAAACTTAAAATCATCGCCTAATATTTTTATCATTTCATTACAAAAATATAATTGATGATGATTAAGAAAATTTGAAAAAAAAGTAATTTTCATATAGTGAACTCCTTTTATTATAAATTTTATCTTTTTATCTGTTTGTCTTGTTATACATTAATTTAAATAATTATGAATCTTTGTCATTATATGTTTGAATATATTTTTCTACCATTACATTTTCACTAAGATTATTAATATTTTTAACTTTAAAATTCTTTTTAGCATTTATAATTACGTCAATATAGTCTTTTAAAACTTCTATATTTTTATTTACCAATTCTTTTTTGATAACATATTCTATTTTATCATTGTTTTCTATATACTTTATAAATTCAGGGCTTCCACCAGTATCATATGTTAATACTGGAGTCCCACAGGCTATTGATTCTAGATTAACTGTTGGATAGGTATCTTCATAAGTAGTATTTAACATTATATCTGCTTCACTATATATTTCTGCTAATTCTTGCTGATTTTCTGTTCTTGTTATTGCTATTATTTCTTTTGGCAACTTTTTAATTTGTTTATTACTTAATCCTACTAAAAAAATAGCATAAGAATTATCCAAAACTTTTGATAGTTTTATAAAGTCTTCTAATCCTTTTCTTTTACTCCATGTACTTGCAACACCTAATATTACTTTCTTATTCTCCAAATTATATTTTTTCCTTATATTTGATTCAGAGTGTTTGAATATGTTTAGATTTATTCCATTATTTATTACTACTATTTTATTTTTACCCAAAAATGACTCTTTAACATAATTTGCTAACCATTCACTTGGTGTAATAATAGTTAAATCTATTTTACTTAACAGTTCTTTTTTCTTGTTAAATAACCATCTAGATTTGTCTATATATGCTATAGGCCTATCACTTAGCATTGGACAATTATAACACTCTTTTTTCCATTTATAGCATTTTGCCATTTCAAAGTGAACACATTTTCCCGTAAATGCCCAACAATCATGAAATGTCCAATATACTTTTATTCTATTCTTTTTTATATATTTAAATAACATTTCAATATTTATATTATTGTTATGTAGGTTGTGTAAGTGAATAATATCTGGCTTTATAGTTTCTAACTTAATTATTATATTCTTAGTATTTTTCCACGATGCAAAACCTTGTTTTCCAAATACTCTAGAATATATTTTATGATAGAATTCTCCTATTCTATCTTCTATTTTAAATTCATCAATATTATTTGCTTTTCTTCCAATCGACCAAATTACAAACGATTCATATCCTTTTTTCAGCAATTCTTTATGAACACTTAGCATAATTTTCCCTGTTGATCCATTAGAATAAGCATTTATTTGAACTATTTTCATTTTGAACTCCAATATGTACTATATGGAAATATATCAAGATTATTATTTCCATTATAGCCATTGTATATAAAATAAGATGAAAAGAATAATATCATTACTACAACTGATACTTGTATCACTTTTCTAAAAGACTTGCTTCCAATATTAACAGTTTTTGGGATTAGTATTGGCACAAATAATAGTGAATAATAATTTAATCTCATTATATTCATATTAATAGGTACAAACAATTGAATCAATGTAGAAAATAGTAATAAATTTCTTAATCCAATATATTCTTGATTAATTTTACTTTTGTCTGGAATAATAAAGCAATATATATCAAAAATAATGAGCAATAGTAAAGTTGCGTATTGTCCGGTAGAAGTAATTGTTCCATAAGTTTCTTGATAGATTTTATTACCAAATCCCAAAAAGAACATAAATATTTGTTCCTTAAACAAATAAACCAAAACGAATAAAGGAATTATGATTATGAGCCAGTTTTTACTGATTTTACTATGATATATTGGATAGAATAATAAAGCAATAATTGCAGAAATATGAAATAACATTATTATTAGTATACTTATGATGTATTGAATTGGCTTTTTTTCTTCAATAAATTTAAAAGCCATAACGACCAATCCCATGGCAATTACTTGTCTAAGTCCAGAAAAAAACATTGGAAATGGGGCTACAGTTAAAAATAAAGCAATTGTTAATAATGCATTTTCACTCTTTTTGCTGTAAAATAATGCGATCGGTATGATTGATATTAATGCAACTACACATAGAAATAATTGGAAATTACCACCTAATAGTATCACTATTTTATTTAAAATGAAGAAGAATATTTCACCTTTTTTTGAATATGATATTACTTCTTCGAATGAATAGCCTTTCATTATATCAAAAAAGTATGAATACATTTTCAAATCTCTTCCACATTCAATTCCTCTAAGTGAAAGAATAACTAATAAAATTATGAAAAACAATATTATACATTGCTTATTCCATTTTTTATTAATAAATCTTCCAAATATGTATAATAGTGCAGGTATTATTAGTAGTATATAGTATGGTATCATGTCATTTCCCCTTTCTTTTCTATTTCATATTTTCAAATGATAATCTTAATTTTTTTTGATTATCTAGTTTGTCATGGTACTTAATCGCATATTCTCTAATTTTTTTAGATTCTTTAATGATATTTTTATTATTAATTAACTTTATAATTTCTCCTTGGATTGATTCTATAGATTTTATTACATGCGCTCCAGGTATTTTTTCAATATACTTTATAGAAGCAATGCTTTCTGGTCCAATTCCAACAAAACAGCTTCCACTTTGAATACAATCAATTATTTTAGTTGAAAAAGAATACTTTACGTAATCAATTTGCTTTTTATCAAATGATTCTACATGCAATACATAATCAGCATCATTTTCTATTTTAACTATTTCTTTATATTCTTTTTTTCCCATTATCATTGAACAATTATCTATATTCAATTCTTTATTTAATTCGTTTGTTATTGTGTCTCCTGTATATATTTCTAAAAATGCTTTTGTCTCATTTGTACGATTATTCATCTCAATAGCTTTTGCAATATAAGAAAGCATTTTATTTCTTCCATACAATAGATTCCCTGCATATACAAATTTAACTACTTTATTAATATTATTTCTTACAGGATATTCAAATTGACAACCCTTTCTTAAAATTCTAATATCCTTACCAAATAACTTACCATATTCCTTTTGTAATTCTTCAGTTATTGCATATATAACATCTGCAGAGTCTATAATATTCTTATACTCTTTTCTTAACCTTTTTCTTCTTATAATAGATTTTGTATTGATATCCTCATATAAATTATCGGTTAGTAAAATAACTATTTTGGCATGAGTATTTTTTTTTATATAATTTACTAATGGATATAAAAAAGCAAAATTATTAATATGTGCATAAAAAATATCCGGATCAGCATTTTTAATAAATTTCTCAAATTTACCATTTATCCACATTTTTTTTCTATATATATTATCAGCTAGAGTATATATGCTTTTTATTGAATTTTTATGAATAAAATCTATTATTTTTCTTTCTTTAGTGCTCTTTTTATTGTTTATTATTTGTTGATTATCATTACTTATGATTATTTCTTTGCCTATTTTTTCTTTATTAAAAAAATTTTTTATCATATCAACTAATGTTATTCTATAATATATATTACATACGTTGTTGTTTGGCATGGCATCTCTCATATAGATATTGAAAAATCTATCATTTTTCCAACAATCTCCACTAAATAAATTAGAAAGGGTATTGCCAGTTGCTGTTGTATCATCCCATGCGCCGTTCGAGAAAATTAAAATTCTCATTTTACTCCTTCTCTCCTTTTTCTTTTAAAACAATTGATAAATTATGAATTATTTCTTTTTGCAAATTGCTTATTTTAGTTGACAAATGTTCACTAATTTTATTTTTTTCTTTGAGCATTTTCTCTATTTTACTTATCAGCTCTTCTTTTGTTATTTTATCCATTTCAACAATGAAATCATTTAATTCTAATGTATTCATTATTCCATTTGTTTTCTTCTCATAAGCAATTGCAATTGTTGGAACACACATACTTGTGGCAAAAATGTTTGAATGCATTCTTGTCCCTATAAAACCATCAAATTTTGAAATTAATGCTTTTATTTCATATGGTGACCAATCATCATTTCTAATTATAAATCTTTCCTTATATTTTTCAGGCAGTTTTTCTTTTATTCTTCTTGCTACAAAAGTATCACTTGCATACTCTACAATTACTTGAGGAATAAAAATGAATATTGCATTTTTGTTTTTTATGTAATAAAGCATTGTATTAGATATAGTATCTATGTAATTATTCATTAATACTTTTTTTTCTTTTCTATTTGCCATTGGAAAATTCCATTCTCTCATTGTAATTCCTAACACAATGTTATCATTATATTCTGATAAAAATGAAAAGTTATGTTTTTCTTCCTTAAGTGCAAAAGCCATATCAGGTATTAATCCAATTTTATCCATTGGCATGAATGTTTTTAAATAATCATACGTGATAAATTCTCTTGCAAAAATATAGTTCACTTGTTTTAGAACTTTTTCTGTCATTCTTTTTACAATTTTACTATTAATAGGTTCTATACTAGTACCCATTACAAACACTTTTTTATCAAATAACGTATCTACATAAATTTGATATAAGTGCATTAAACTATCCAATTTTTTTCCGCCTAAAAATCCTCCACCACAAACAACAATTAAATCCGCATTGTCTAATGTATTCAATATTGTATTTTTTTTCTTATATTTTGAAAAATTGATTTTAATATTAGTTTGTATAATTATCAACTTTATTAATAATTTAATCATTGCTATTATTTTTCCTATCTTAGTATGCTTATATGGGTGAGGATTTAAAATATTACTTTTTACATCAATCACTTTAGGATCAGAACAATACTTTTTTTTGTCAGCTATTGGAGTAAATGAAAGAATTTCAAATTCTGCATCTCTATAAATTTTTTTTAATACATCTATAGTTCCTAATAATATTCCTGCATCTCCCTTGTTGTACCATGTATATGCATTTGTTATTACAATTTTCATTTTACTCACCTATTAATTCATTATATTTTTTTACTAGTTTCTTTGCTTCTTTTTCTATATTGAAGCCATATTCTGATACTTCTTCTT